>CANDBZ010000001.1 GCA_947383095.1 uncultured Clostridia bacterium
TTATAATGGCGCCCGTCATGTTCGTCAGTTCGCTGTCGGTAGTGCTCATTCCCGACGTTGCGGAGCTGCGCGCCAAGGGGGATTTAAATACCGTCAGGCAAAAGCTTGCCAACGCGATGACCTTCGCTCTCCTTATAGCCGCGGTGTTTTTCGTCATCTATCTCCCGCTCGGCAAACAGATCGGGACAATGCTCTTCGGCGACGAGCACGCCGGCGCTATAGTGTCAAACTGCGCCGTGATGCTCTTCCCTATCGCCATCGCGCAAGCTACGACGCCCATGCTCAATTCTCTCGGCAAAGAGCGCGCAACGTTTATAATCTCGCTCATAGGAGCGCTTGCCACCCTGCCATGCATTTTCTTTTTGCCGAAGGTCGCGGGAATTTACGCTATGGCGATAGGCTCCGGGGTCTGCTTCACGTTGATGAGCATATTCAATCTTATCATACTGAAAAAAGAAGTAGGCAAGTTTGCCGATTTGAAAAAGTGCGTAAAGACCATAGGTTTTTCGGTTCCGCTCGCAGTGCTCGGGCTGTTCGCCTCCAACCTGCTAGGCAAAGTGACGAACACCGTCGTGACGACTGTGGTTATGATAGTGTTTCTGCTGTTCTTTCTCTTTATATTCATCTCTGCCTTCGACATTGCGGACATCACCGGCTATATAAAGCTTCTCAAGCCTGCCCGCATAGCGAAAAAGGACAAACGCAAGCACAAAATTCACGCGCGGAGAAAAGCCGCCAAAATATCAAAGCGCAAGCGCGAGCGCAATGCGTCGCCGTCGCCTAAAACCGTTTGATAAAAGAATAAATAAACCCGCATAAAACCGGCGCGTAAATACAAAATAGCATTATGCTGAATTTATTTATACGCTGTTTAATACTATATTTTTTCCTATTGCTTGCCATGCGTCTTATGGGAAAGCGGCAGCTCGGCGAATTACAGCCCTTCGAGTTGGCTATAACTCTTGTCGCAAGCGAGCTTGTATGTATACCTATGGGCGACGCGACAATACCTATTTTATACGGGATCATCCCCGTGTTTTCGCTGTTCCTCGTGCATATAATCATAACGAAGCTTGCGACGAAGAGCGTGCGCTTCCGCAAATTTCTCAACGGAAAGCCCGTCATTATTATCGAAAAAGGCAACATCCTTCCAAACGTCCTCAAAGAGCTCAACATGAATATAGACGATATCATGGAGGCTTTGCGCGGCACGGGCTATTTCAATCCGTCGGAGGTTGAATATGCCATTTTGGAAACAAACGGCAGCATGACCGTCCTTCCCAAATCGCAAAACAAGCCGCTCTCGCCGGAGGATATCGGGCTGGAGCTGCCGCCCGCAAATATTCCCGTGACCGTGATCATGGAGGGCGAGTTTTTGGGTGAAAACGTAGCGCAGGTCGACGATATCACAAAAGAACGCGTTTTGACGTTTCTCGACCGCCTCGGCATAACAAAAGAAAAGGTGCTTGTGCTTCTCATATCGGGAGAGGACGTATATTTGCAACCGTATGAGGGAGATTTCATCACCGCCACGCTCGACAGCGACGACGCGGCTGAAACGTCAATTTCCGTCGACGGTGAAAAATCGCAAAACGAAAATACGCCCGACGTCATTATGCCGCAATACAGCGGCGACGAGCCGCCCTGCGACGGTCTGACTCAAAACGAGGAGGACGATTGATGAAAAAGGTCATACTTGCGATAGTCATACTTGCAACGATAATCACCGCTGGCATTCTCGAAAACGTGTATATAGACAAGCTTTTCGGCAATCTCGACAGCCGTCTTGCGGACTTGGAAGAAGAAATAATATCTCAAAGCGACGACGCGGTGCACGACGTCGAAGACCTGCAAAGCTGGTGGGAATCCCACAGAAAATATGCGGAACTGTTTGTCTATTCTCCCGATATCCGCGCGTTTGCCGTCGCGCTCGGCGAAACCCAAGGCTCGCTCGAATGCGGAGACTTTGACAACGCGCTTTCCAAAATACGGTCGCTGCAGATAATGTCGCGCAATATTCACAATATTCTCGATTTCAATATCGCCGATATCATCTGACCCCGTTTTACTCAATGCGCATATTCGTGTTCTAAATTCGCCGTATGCGAATATGCGCATTTGTGTATTTGAGAACTCTCTTATTTGCTCATTCGCATATTATCATATTGGTTTGCGCATATACGCAAATATATTTTGCCATAAACGGTTATATGTCCATATTTGCATATGTTTTGCACCGTTGACTTTTATATGATCATATCGGTGCTTTAAACGCCGTTTTTGCAATATTCCGCGCACACGGCTTCCTTCAGATCATAGATGTCTCCGGCGCCCACAAACAAGATAACGTCATGCGTGCACGCCAGCTTCGACAAAAATTCCATCACGGAGCTTTTATCGAACGCAACAAAAACGTCCGATTTTTCATATCGCGCCGTTATAGCCCTCGCAAGCGCGCCGCTGTCGAAATTTATATCCAACGGCTCGCGCGCAGCATACGTAGGCATCAGTATCAACGAACCGACTCCGTCTGTATTGCCGAGAACGTCGACAAAATCATCGAAATAGGCTTTCGTGCGCGAATACGTATGAGGCTGAAACACCGTCAAAATTTTTTTGCCGCCTTGAGCCGCGCGCTCGAGCACGCAACGGATCTCCGTCGGATGATGCGCAAAGTCGAAATATACGGGTGCGCCCTGGATATCGCAAACATATTCAAACCGACGTTTGACGCCCGCAAACGTTTTTAGCGCCGCGACCGCGCTGCGCTCGTCCACTCCGAGTACCGCCGCCGTCGCAACCGCAAAGGTCGCGTTTTTGAAATTGTACAATCCGCCGTCGCGCAGACTTATGCTTCCGACGTAAATACCGTCCGCATAGATCCTGCAGCTTTCCGCAACCGCTTCGGCAAAGTAAGCTTTGTCCCATCCGCTGCCGCGAATTTCGACGCTCCAACTATCCCTCGCCACGCCATCCTTTCCCGTGACGGTGACCGCGGCGTTCTTAAGATATTCGTCAAAAGCCTGCCTTACGACAGAAAAATCGTTATAGCAATCCGGATGGTCGCATTCCACGTTCGTCACCACGGCAACCGTAGGCCGAAGAGTCAAAAAATTGCGTTTATACTCGCACGCCTCCGTCACGAATATGTCGTGCTCACCAGGACTATTATTGACATAGTTGCCGTAATCTACACTTTCGCCGCCGATCATGCCAACGAATTTTTTATTGCATTTTGACAGAATATGCACAAGCATAGCGGTCGTAGTCGTCTTGCCGTGCGTGCCTGCAATTCCGACGACGTTTTTAAATTGGGCGGCGATATCGCGCAACAGCATGTGTCTTTCATAAATTGCAACGCCTTGCTCCCTTGCTTTGACAAGCTCCGCGTGCGCGGACTTTATCGCGCTTGAAAAGATCACCGCGTCTTTACCTTCCGTCAGCTCCGGATGTATCCCTTCGCGTATATCCGCGCCCGCGTCCGATAAAAGCCTGCACAGTCCGTTGTATCTCGCGTCGCTTCCCGACACCGTCGCGCCGACGTCCAACGCGAACCTCGCAAGCGCGTTTACGCCCACGCCTCCGACGCCTATAAAATGAATTTTTTTATCTTGCTCGCAAACCATACGCCACTATATGAGGCGCAAATCTCTTTTGACATAGAAATTTGCTTTTCGAGGAGCTTGCAACCGCGCATTACTTGCAAAAAACAGAGATATCGACAAACTAAAAGGAGATTTTTTTGCCGTTTTATTTAAATTTGCGTGTAAAATGAAAAATTCGGGCTTGAAATGAGCACAATATTATGGTACGCTTTTATTATAATCAAACGGAGGTATCTTCATGATACAGATCACAGACGTAAAAATCCGCATGGTCACAGCGGATAACAGCAAACTCAAAGCGGTCGCGACAATCATTGTGGACGATTGCATTGCCATTCACGATATCAAAATTATAAGCGGCGATAGCGGAGAATTTATCGCGATGCCTTCAAGAAAAACCCCCACCGGTGAATTTAAAGACATCATACACCCCATAAACACTCAAACGCGCGAATTCATGCGCGACGTCATACTTGCAGCTTACAAGCGCAGCTTGGAAGAAGCGGAATTTTGACCTAATACAATAATTATCTTGCCGTCTGCCTGTTGCACGCTATTTCAAGCAGTGAACTGAATTTGTCGTACAGCTTTATTTAAAGTATCGAAAAACGCGCCCTCAAGGGCGCGTTTCTCATAAATCGAGTCATGATTTTATGCGCATATTCACATATATGATTTTACTATATCCATATCGCGCGCGCATACGCATAGATGAATATGCCCATATGCGCACGATTAAATAGTATCATACTCGCCGCCGTATTCCTCTTCAAGCTTGTTTATGTCCACCTTTACCATCTTTGTGCGCGGAAATTGCGCTACGCAAACGACGGACGAGGGAACGTTCCAATGGGACATACGCCGCGCGATATGAGCAATCGCCTTTTGCTTTTGCGTTTCGCTGATCTCGCCCTCTACAAGCAGACGTATATAAGGCTTATCCCCCACCCTGTATTCGACGGCAGCGCATTCGTCGATAAAATCCAATTCACGCGCGACCCTTTCGATTTCATATGGGAAAACGTTAATTCCCGAAATTTTTATAAGACGCTTCTTTCTTCCCTGATAATACAGCCTTCCCTCTTCATCCGTTTTGAAAAAATCGCCCGTCCTTATCCAGACCTTTCCGTCTATATTCGCCAACGCCCTCGCAGTAGCTTCACTGTCATCAAGATAACCGTCCATGATCTGCTCGCCGCAAAGGATAAGCTCGCCGACCTCTCCGACGGGGACCTCGCGAAGCTCTTCGTCGACTACGCGCGCGCGCATTCCGTTGATAACCGTGCCGACAGAGCCTTGTACGAACTCTCCCTTTGTGAGGGTGCACACAGTGACGGTCTCCGACAAACCGTATCCGGGCGACAGCTTCGCCTTTCCTCCGCTCTGCCGCACTCTCTCCTCGAAACGTCTCACCAAATCGTCGCTCACGGCGTCGCCGCCGACGTATACGTCCTCGAGGCTGCTTATCGCGTCTCCCGCAAATCCTTCATAGTCCAGCAGCTTCGATACCATCCTCGGCACGGCGAGCATTGTTGTCACTCGGTTTTTCTTTATAACTCGGGTCGCTGCTTTCACCTTGAACCTTGGCATAAGAACGACCGCCATATTCGCGCAAAGCGAAGCGTGCACGCCAACGCAAAGCCCGAAGCCGTGAAACATCGGCAATGCTACAAGCATTCGGTTACGCTCGCAAAACTTGTCGTCCAAATAATTGAGCAGATTGCCCGCCATCGCGTTGGACGCGCGCGAAGAAAGCACGATAGTCTTCGCCTCGCCCGATGTACCGCCCGATTGCATATAGAACACAGGCTCGTTTCCGTCCCCCCGGAACGCGACAAAGCTGTGCGCGAGAGGCAGACCGACGTATCCGTAACACAAATAAGAACAGAAAATACGCTTTGCCCCGCCGCATCTGCCTCCGAACGTTCTCGCGTTTACGTCGGACAAAAACACAACCTTGGGACGCTGCTTATCGACCGCGGCGCCGAACTCGTCTGCTGACAGCAACGGATGTATCATGGATGCGATCGCGCCTATACGCGACACGGCGTACGTCGCGACTACGCTCTGTATGATATTGGGAAGCGCAAGCGCGACCACGTCTCCGCGTCTCACGCCAAGCGCATATAAACCGGCGGCTACTCTATCGATTTCGGCAAAAAAACGGGGGAAACTCATCCTGTGATTGCCTCGCACTACGGCAAGCGTATCTCCCTTTTTGTGATAGACGCGCATAAATTCATATAACGACTTGTGTATATCAAATTGCATACGAATATTATAATTTACAATTTTCCCACCGTCAACACGCTTTTGACACTAAAAGAAAAAATCCGCAAATTGCAACCGCTTTGCTTTGGATCCTCGTTGCCGCACATATATGTTTCTCGCAAAAAAATTTATTTGCGCATGTATAAACGTCGCATACGCCGTCAATAATCATGTCATCTTGGAGGTATGAACATGAGCAAATTTTCAGTTGCAGCAAAACGCTTCGGCGGATTCATGAAACGCAACGCATTTTATTTCCTTATCATTCTTTGCATCGCGTCGGTTGCGACGGTCATCGCGTTGGCGGTCACTCGCAATAACGGCGTCAACCCGGACAGCGGATTGAACAACGGCGACACTCCCGTAATAAATCCCGACGACAACAAAGACCCGTCGAAAGATCCCGACGACGAAAATCCCCCGACGAAAAAGCTGACGTTTGTCACCCCCTGCAACGGCACGGTGAAGGTAGCTTTCTCCGACGTAGATTATGTCTGGAATCAAACTATGGAGCGCTATGAAACGCACTCTGCCATCGACTTTGTGTCCGACGACCTCAACGTGTATGCGGCGGCAGACGGCAAGATCAAAGAGATAGACTCCGACGAACTCAACGGAAGCTATATCGTGATCGAGCATGAAGAAGGCTACGTCACCAAGTATATGTCTCTCGACAAGCTGCCCGAGCTCAAGGTCGGCGCGCAAGTCAAACAAGGACAGCTTTTGGGCAAGATGTCGACTTCTCAAGGCTTGGAAGCCCTCGACGGCGCGCATCTGCACTTCGAGCTTCTCAAGGACGGCGTTGAAATCAATCCCCTCGACGTGCTTGTTCTCGACGAAAAATAACGCTTTATAACACCGTTCACATCAGAAAAATATAATCTCCCCCTTATCAAAAAGACGGCTGCCATGCAGTCGTCTTTTTGAATATATTGTCTAAAAAATCATATCTCAATGCGCAAAAGCTGTTGCGCAACGGTTCATTTTTCTATAGCGGGAATAATATCTTTAACTTTGTCGAATATGAAATCAGGCTTGATTTTGGATGTTTTCGTCATTTCGAGAGTGGTCTCGCCCGACAACACCAGCACGGAGACAAAGCCGCAGTTTTTGCCGAAAGCGACGTCCGTATACAGCCTGTCGCCAACCATAGCTATCTTTTTTGCGGGAAGATTGTATTTGCGCGCAAGCCTGCGCCCCGCGGTCTGATGCGGCTTGCCCATAATAAGGTCGGGAGTTCTGCCGATCGTCTTGTCGATCATCTCTATCATAGAGCCGACGTCCGGCATGGGACATTCCGGAGCGGGACAAAAATAATCGGGATGCGTAGCAATATACGGCAAGCCCTTGTTCAAATACTTGCAGAATTTATAAAGCCTGTCATAAGTCAGCGAGGTGTCGAAGCCGAGCACGCATACGTCGGGATCCTCGTCGACGACTTCGATGCCGTACAGCTCGAACTCGCTGCGCAATCTTTCGTTGCCGAGCAGAAAAACCTTGCCGAACCTATATTCGTCCAAAATATGCTCGCAGGTCACCTGTCCGCTTGTATATATTTCATCTGCGTACGTGCGCAGACCCAGGTTGTTCAAACGCGCGATATAATCCGTATGCATGCGCGAGCTGTTGTTTGTAAAAAAGCAAATACGCTTGCCCATTTTGCGCAAGCGATTTATAGCGTCGAAAGACCCCTCTATCTCTTCATCGCCTATATAAACGGTGCCGTCAAGGTCAAACACAAACAATTCTACATCTTTGAGATTTTTCATTTTCATCCTTTGTGCCGCATCGTTCAAAACGCGGACAGTATCCCCGATGCATAAGCGAAGCCCAAAAGATTTTCGCTTTGCGAGCCTGCGAGAGTCAAGCAGCTTTCCAGCTCCTTGCAGTTCACCTCGCTTTTAAGCCAATAGCCTGCGTCAGGATACAGACGGCGCCAGAATCTCTGCGAAGTATGCAAGTCGATTGAACCGAGTTTATCAAGCAGATCGGTGCGATACTCACTTAAAATATAACTAATCTTAAAATAACTGTTTGCGTCGAAAAAGTCAACGCTTTTGCGCTCTTTGCTTTCATATTCGCCGCGTTTGAGCTCGTCGGCGGAGACTTCTCTGCATGCGGGCGGCATCGTATCGATAGACGGCGCACCCAGATATGACGAATAAAATGACATGATCATCGCGCTTGCAAGAAATTTATACTCGCCTATAAGTCGAGGGCGTTTGCCTCTTTTAACGGCGCGACTATAAAGAATTTCCGACATGATCTGCGCGCTGTCGTCCCTTTTGCGCAAGGAGATCTCAAGCAACGCCACCGCAAGCTCGCAAACGTCGCCCGCTTTGACCTGCCGCGCGTCAAATCCGCTCTCGCACGCCAAAATTTTGTTGGCAAAAAAGCTCTCGAACGCAGCAAGCGGTTGCGAAAACAAAATGCCATATCCGGAGGCGACGCACTCAAACGGACAGTTTAACATCACGTTTCTGTCAATTAAAACGGTTTTAGGCGCATAATCGCATAAAATCGTGTCGGTAGTGGGCGCAGTCAGATACATAGTCCAATCGACGTCAAGCTGCTTTGCCTTCTGCTTTGCGGCGCTTGCGGCAGTACCCGCACCGACGGCAAATACATGCCGTACATATTCCGGCACGCCGGAGGCGCGCTCGTTTCCTCCGCTTCTGCGCGATGATACGGCTTGCACAAACACTCTGTATCCGCCGCTTTTCAAATCCTTTATGATCCTCTCCGCGATCTCCGTCAAATTTCTGTCGTATATAAGACAAACCGCCCCCTCCGCAAACCTATGATTGAGTATAGGCACGATTTGCAAATCGTCGCCTACTATCACTTCCGTTTGCCCTACGGTGCGGTTTCGTGTGGTGGATTCTTCCATATTGCCTCCGCTGTCGCATTATACGCGCTGTTTATCAGATATCAAGATATCATACCTGCGCGACTATATTTTGACAGCTTTTGCAAAAGGATAATTTATTGTGTCGGATTATCTTATTTTTTGATAAAAGTCTTGCATTTTGTGGAAAACGCCGCGTCTCTTACATCGATTTGCTCGTTGGCGCAAAGTCCGTTGTTGTTGAAGGCGCACTCCGCGGAGCATTGCACAAGGGATTCGAGATCGTTTTCGTAAATATCGTTGCCGGCCTCTACGTCCGCAATGTTTTGCGCGAGCGCTCCGCCCTCGCGTTTGATGCGGCTTACGCACTTCGCGCTGTCGCTGATCGATATTACTCCCGCAAGGCACTTGCCCTTGAGATTGTGCTCGCAATTAGACGTTGCGCAGTTTATCTGTTTCATACATTACCTCCGTAGCGCGCACGTGCGCGCGTTTTTAATTAGTATGTCCAAATGCTTTATTTCTAACACGTCCGACTTTTTCATTGCGCAAACCCGCGCCGTATGATAGAATGATAAAAGAAATCCATCAGAGGTCTGCTATGAAAGTTATTCTTCTCAAAGATGTCAAGGGCACAGGAAAAAAAGGCGAGATAGTTGAAGTCAACGACGGATACGCGCGTAATTTCCTCATAAAAAAAGGCATGGCGCAGGAAGGCACTTCGCAAAATATTTACGTTGCGGAGCAGCGCAAAAAAGCCTATGAAGCGAAGATAGCCGCCGAGCGCGCCGAGGCAAAGGCCGTTGCGGAAAAGCTGAAAAACGTCACCGTCAAGGTCGCCGCCAAATGCGGAGAGAACGGCGGAAGGATGTTCGGTTCCGTCACAAGCGAGATGATAGCGACGGCGCTTCAACAGCTTGGATACGACATAGATAAGAAAAAGGTCGAGACCAAAGAAAGCATACGCGAATTCGGCGCCTTCGACGTCGTGCTGCGACTCTATCCCGAGGTAACGCAAACAATAAAAATCGAAGTCGTCCGCGCATAACGATGTCTCGCTACGTCACCGACTTGGGGATAGGAAGCTATAAGATATATCAGGGCACCGAAGCCTACGCGTTCTCGCAGGATTCGGTGTTTCTTGCAAATATGGCAAAGCTCGGCACGCGGGACTCCGTGCTCGATCTGGGATGCGGCAGCGGTATACTCGCAATACTCGCGCTCATAAAAAAGCATGTGAAAAAAGCAGTCGGGATAGAAATTCAAACCGAGCTTTGCGAGATGGCGAAAAGCAGCGCTCAATTGAACGGGCTCGACTTGGAAATTATAAACTGCGACGTAAAAAACATAAGCGACCATATTGCGCCGGAAAGCTTTGACAAAATCCTTTGCAATCCGCCCTATTTCCCCGCACAATCCCCCAAAGCCGCTGGCGGCGCGGGTTTATGCCGCAGCGAAAGCACGGCAACTCTCGACGATTTTGTAAAAGCCGCGGGCTACTCGCTGAAATTCGGCGGCGACCTTTGGATCGTGATAAAGGTGTCGAGACTTGCCGAACTGTGCGCGTCTCTTCAACTGCACGGACTTGCGGCAAAAAATATGATTTTCATATATCCCAAGCTGTCCAAGGGTATCGATACCGTCGTGGTCGGCGCCCGTAAGGGCGCCAAAGACGGGGTCGTCGCAAGGACGTTTATAGCGCAAAACGAAGACGGCGAATTTACGGAGCAGTATAAGGAGCTTTACAGATAATGGCGAAATTATTTATTGTCGGCACACCTATAGGAAATTTGCAGGATATCACGCTTCGCGCGCTCGATACGCTTAAAACCGTCGACGTGATTGCGTGCGAAGACACAAGGCATTCGCTACCCTTGCTCTCGCACTTCGACATACGCGCAAAGCTTATAGCTTATCATAAATTCAATGAAGCGGAATGCAGCGAGCGTATCATAAGCCTCATACGAGACGGCAAAAATGTCGCGCTGATAACCGACGCGGGCATGCCGTCGATAAGCGACCCCGGCGCGGAGCTTATCTTTCAGTGTCGCAAGCAAAACGTAGAAACAGAACTCGTGCCCGGTCCCACAGCAGTTGCAAGCGCGATAGCCTTGAGCGGGATAAAATCCGCGGGTTTTACTTTTTTGGGGTTTTTACCGGAGAAAAAGTCGGATAAAACGTCTTTATTATCAAAATTTGCAAATAGCGGACTGCCGATTGTGATATACGTGGCGCCCCATGACCTCGCAAAGACCGCGCAGATTCTGTTTGAAATTTTGGGCGACAGAACGGTGCACGTCGCAAGAGAGCTCACAAAGATCCACGAAAGCGTGACGACCACGACGCTTGCGCAATTTGCTTGCGAGGAACGCGGCGAAATCGTAATGATAATAGAAGCGTCCGAGACGCAAAGCCCTCTGAATTCCCTCACGGTGAGCGAGCACATAGCGCATTATATAGATATGGGTATGGACAAAAAAGACGCGGTCAAGCAGGTCGCAAAAGACAGAAACCTGCCGAAAAACGAAATATATCAACAAGCTATACAGCTTTAAAAAATAAAAGGGCGGAAGTTATCCGCCCTTTATATCATGCCATATTATTTGAAATATCTTGCCAAGAAGCCTGCAAACGCTTTGCCGTGACGGGCTTCGTCGCGCGCCATCTCATGCACCGTGTCATGAATTGCGTCAAGTCCTTCCTCTTTCGCGCGTTTTGCGATCTGCGTTTTGCCTGCGGTCGCGCCGTTTTCAGCAGCGACTCTCATCTCGAGATTTTTCTTGGTGCTGTCCGTGACAAGCTCGCCGAGCATTTCGCAGAATTTCGCCGCATGCTCCGCCTCTTCGAACGCAGCCTTTTCCCAATACATGCCTATCTCGGGATAGCCCTCTCTGTATGCGACTCTTGCCATAGCAAGGTACATACCTACCTCTGTGCACTCGCCCTCGAAATTCGCCTTCAAACCGTCGTATATGTCTTGAGGCACGTTTTTGCCGACACCGACCACATGCTCTGCCGCCCAGGACATCTCATTGCTCTCCTCTTTCTTGAGCGCCGCCTTGCATATCGGGCAGACCGCGGGCGGATTTTCGCCTTCGTAAACATAGCCGCAAACGGGACATACGTATTTTGCCATAATAGTTCTCTCCTTTAATAAATGTTTTATATTCACCGCACAGCGGTTGAATCCTTTCGATAAGTTATCGCAAAGAGCCGTTGTCTATGCAGTCCTTGCATACGCCGTTGAACAAAACCTGCGCGCCCTCGATAATGTGCCTGTCGTCGTCCAAAGCCGCGTTGAATTTGTTCTCGTCCATACTGACGTCCCATACCTTACCGCATTTGTTGCAGACAAAATGTGCGTGCATGCTCAACGTTTTGTCGAAGACCGACGGTGCGTTTTGCATATTTATCTCCAATATTTTTCCGTCCGCCGCAAGTCTTTTCAATATTCTGTAGACAGTGCCGAGGCTTATCGACGGCAATTCTTCTTTTGCACGCATATAAACTGCTTCGGCCGTAGGATGATCGCAAGCGGAAAACACGATTTTTTCTACGATCTCTTTTTGTATCGTGTTTCTGTTAGTTTCCGCCATACAACTCCTTATTGATAATTATTCTTATTATCAATATTGTATAACTATTATTACATATTGTCAAGACCAAATACAGATTTTACCAAAAACTTTTGACTATAAACAAATTTCGGCTAAATACCGACCGTTATAAAAGCAAATTAATTTCTCAATATTTGCCACAGCGCGGTCATTAGCTCGTTATCTTTATCGCATGACAAATGCCAACAAAACACTCCGCCGTAACCGTATTTTTCGACGTATTTCGCTTTGCGCATTATTTGCGTTTTGGTATAGAATGAGATGAGATTGCCGTTGTAAACCGCATGAGAATAATCCTTCTTTTGGATCAATTTCGCCTGCCCTGTTTCGATAAGCTCTTCAATTTGCGCATAGGTTAAGTAGTCACACTCGCTGTTTTCGCATCTTCCGTAAAACGGCAATCCCCAATTGAGTTGATTTTTGCCGTATCCTGCAAGCTGATAATGAAACATGACGGATCTGCTGTCCGACAATGACGAATGTCGCTTCATCCCCATGTCGTACAGCATAACGTTGACAAAGTTCACGACCTTCTTAAGTCTGATATTTTCATATCCGTCCGCTATCGCTTTCGCTCCCGCGCCCGCAAACGATAAAACGGTTCCTTCCGGCAAGCCATGGCGCATATCTTCCAACAGCGACGCGTGATCGGACGCGCAATTGCGACACCGCTGCGCGTCGTTGACGGAATACGTCGGATACTCCCAATCGATATCAAATCCGACAAGATCATATTCATCCATCAATTTTCTGCACTGCGTCACAATATTCGCACGGCTTGTCGGTGTATGCGTCGCAACGCACATACCGTCGTTTACGGCGCTTGTCGCTATAGATAACATCAATTTAACTTGCGGAAAACTACTCTTTAAATAATGCGATAAACGCCTCAAACCGTCCTCATTTTCTATATATACTTTAAGCGAAGTTCCGTCGATATGCGCAAACGCATATATCAAATGCGTGATATGCGCAAAATCATATGTATCTAGATTGATGTTCGCCGAACCGGACGTAAAATATGCGATCACCCTGACAGGCTCGTCAAGCAACGGCTTGTAAAACAGAATACCCAAAAATGCAGCGGTCAAAACAAGCGCCGCAATTAATAAAATGCAAGCGATAATAATTATAATTCTTTTCTTTTTCCCTATAATATTCGCCATATCCTAGGTTTATCTTAACAGGCGCATGTCCGCTTGTCAATTCGGCTTTTTGTGTCGGATCTTGTTGCAATATAAAAAAAGCGGCTGACGACAGCCGCTTTTTCGCATTTGACAAAGTTATTTGATTTCCGCAGTTGCGCCGACCTCTTTGAACTTCGCAACAAGAGCTTCCGCCGCATCTTTGGGCATAGCTTCTTTGACCGTCTTGGGCGCTCCGTCGACAACGCCCTTTGCCTCGACAAGTCCGAGACCGGTTGCGTCCTTGACGACCTTGATGACTTGCACCTTGTTGGGACCGACTTCCTTGAGGACGACGTCAAACTCCGTCTTTTCTTCCTCCGCGGGACCTGCCGCCACTGCCGCGCCTGCCGCCGCAACGGGAGCCGCCGCGCTTACGCCGAATTCCTCTTCGAGTTGCTTGACAAAGTCATTGAGCTCAAGCACTGTCATGCTTTTGATTTCTTCCATAAGTTTATTCAAATCTGCCATTTTTTTATTCTCCGTTAATATTTATTTTTTTTCTGACCGAGTCAGTGGTGTACAACCTTCGGTTGATTACGCTTGGGCTTCTTTGCCCTCTGCTATCATGCTCAAGCATCTTGCCAACTTGGATATCGGCGATTGCATGCTGCCCAGCATCTTTGCGAGCAAGATTTCCTTTGACGGAATGTCTGCTATTTGCTTCAAGCCTGCTTCATCCATAAACTGACCTTCGACCATGCCGCACTTCGTCTTCATTTTGTTGAACGCCTTGATGTTTTTGACGATAAACTTGGCGGGGGCTACTGCGTCCGAATCGGAGAAAGCAACTGCCGTCGGTCCGTTTAGAGCCTCGTCGAACTGGGTGTAGCCCAACTCGTTGAATGCGATCTTGACAAGACGGTTTTTGAGGACTGCATAGTCAACGCCGTTTTCGCGCAGCTCCTTGCGGAACGCCGTGTCTTGAGCGACCGTCAGGCCCATGTAATCGAGAATGACCAACGACTTCGCGGAAGATATCTTTGACTTGATTTCCTCAACCTGTTGTTTCTTGGCTTCAAGAACTTGCTGATTCATCTTTACCTCCTATGATATTGACCGGACTTTCGTCCGAAAAAATAAGCGTCATTCCATGAGAATGACGCGAATAATACGGGAGTATCAAGCTTCATCCTCGGCAAGCACTACGTTTACGGCAAATGCCACTTGCTGTCTTTGGAATACATTTATATTACTGTTTTTTTTTGACTATGTCAACCGAAAAGCACAACTTTTCGCATAGTTTTATTACTTGCGCGCATATGCGCGCAAGCGCTGCTTTACACTCTGTATATCACCTTGATGCCGGGGCCCATCGTCGAAGCGATATAGATGGAACGGAAATATACGCCCTTTGCCGCCGCCGGCTTCGCCTTGAGCAAAGCTTCCATAAGCGTATTATAGTTTTCCGTCAGCTTCTCTACGCCGAACGACGCCTTGCCGAAAGGCACGTGGCAGATAGCCTGTTTGTCGACTCTGTATTCCACTTTACCGGCTTTGATATCGTGGATAGCGCGGGTGAGGTCCATGGTGACGGTGCCTGATTTGGGGTTTGGCATCAAGCCCTTGGGACCGAGCACCTTACCCAAACGACCCACAACGCCCATCATGTCGGGAGTTGTGACGATAACGTCGTAGTCAAACCAATTTTCCTGCTGGATCTTTTGGACCATCTCGTCGCCGCCGACAAAGTCCGCGCCTGCCGCAGTTGCTTCGTCCGCCTTTGCGCCCTTGCAAATGGCGAGCACACGGAGGGTTTTACCCGTGCCGTTGGGCAGGACGACAACGCCTCTGACCTGTTGATCGGCATGACGGGGATCGATACCGAGCTTGACGTGCAATTCTATCGTTTCATCGAATTTTGACTTTGCCGTCTGAAGCGCAAGCTCGATCGCCTCCGCGCCCTCGTACGTCTTCGTCTTATCGATGAGTTTTTTCGAATCTACATAATTCTTTCCGCGTTTCATATTCGTTCCTCCTCTTATTGCTCTACAAGCACGCCCATGCTGCGCGCAGTGCCTGCGACCATGCTCATAGCCGACTCGATATTGGCGGCATTCAGATCGGGCATCTTTTGCGTCGCGATTTCCTGAAGCTGCGCTTTGGTGAGCGTTGCAACTTTGGTCTTGTTGGGCGCAGACGAGCCGCTGTTCAAATTACATGCCTTTTTGATAAGCACGGGAACGGGCGGGGTCTTGAGAATGAACGTAAAGGAGTGGTCCTGATAGATGGTGATGACGACGGGGATAATGAGGCCCGCGTCCTTTGCCGTCTTTTCATTGAACTCCTTTGTAAAACCTGCGATATTGATGCCGTGAGGGCCAAGCGTAGAACCGACGGGCGGTCCGGGAGTAGCTTTGCCGGCGGGCAACTGCAATTTTACAACTGCTGTAATCTTTTTAGCCATATTTCCTCCTGACTAACGTGGTTTTCGCGACGGCGATATTGGATTTGCCGCCTCCCACCTTGAAGCGATAAGGCTCGCTTCAAACCTTCGTTTGCGTTTAAGCAAACGTATTTTTGGCTATCACAGTCTTTCGACTTGAGCGAAATCCAGCTCAACAGGCGTCTGACGCCCGAACATAGCCACGATAACTTTGACCTTTTGATGCTCCGCGCTGATGGAATCCACCACGCCGATAAAATTTTCAAGAGCGCCGTTGATGATTTTCACATCGTCGCCGACCTTGATGTCAAAGTCTTCAATACTGATTGTTTCCAAACCGATACGTCTGATTTCCTCATCCGTCAAAGCGATGGGGCGACCCGCAGAACCGACAAAACTCGTGACGCCGCGCGGCCTCGTCACCATAAACCAAATATGGCTGGTGTAAATCATCTTTATAAAAACGTAACTTGGGAACTTTTTGCGCTGAATGACCTTCTTTTTGCCGTTTCTTTCAACGATATCGTCCTCTACCGGGATTTTGATATCGAAGATATAATCGTGCAAATTGTTGTTTTCGATCATGTTGCGCAAATCGGTCTCGACAGAATTTTCATATCCCGAATACGTGTGGATAACATACCATTTGGGTTGTTCGTTTGTCATATTTGCTTCCATAACGTCCTCCCTCAAATAAATATCGTTTTCCAACTACCATTTGTGATAAGTCCGAACACACCGGCAAGCACATAATCGATAATGAACAAAACTACGAAGAAAAGCACAACGACAACCAGAACGACCGCCGTGTTGCTCCCGACTTCTTTGCCCTTCGGCCAAGTCACCTTTTTCAATTCTGAAAAAATGCCCTTGAGCCCTTTCCACATTCTTTTGAAGATATTGGGCTTATCGGAATTCTTTTTGACCGCTTTTTTTGTTTTTTTCGGCTCGTTGTTTGAATCGACGTTGACAGCGGCTCTTTCCTGCTGCTTCATCGAGTCAAAATTTGAGGTATCGGTTTTCGGCTTTTTATTTGCCATATAGCCTCCTTTGCCCGCGCCTTACTTCGTTTCTCTGTGCAAGGTGTGCTTTTTGCAGAATCTGCAATACTTCTCCAACTCCATTCTGTCGGGATGCTTTTGCTTGTTTTTGGTCAAATTGTAGTTGCGCTGCTTGCAATCCGTGCAAGCCAACACCACCTTGACCCTCGCTCCTTTTTGAGCCATAGTAGCCTCCTTTTAGCTCTTGTCAATACGACGCCCCGCACGGCAAGCATTTTGCCGTGCAGAGCATATGTCTATATTAATTGAAAGAACTTTAGTCGATAATCTTGGCAACGACGCCGGAGCCAACCGTTCTGCCGCCCTCGCGGATAGCGAAACGGAGACCTTCTTCGATTGCGATAGGCGTGATCAAAGTGATTTCCATATCGATGTGGTCGCCGGGCATAACCATTTCAACGCCCGCGGGCAGTTTGATGGAGCCGGTAACGTCCGTCGTTCTGAAATAGAATTGAGGACGATAACCATCGAAGAAAGGCGTGTGACGGCCACCCTCATCCTTGGTCAAGACGTAAACTTGGCTTGTGAAATGAGTGTGGGGATGGATCGTGCCGGGCTTCGCAAGAACTTGTCCGCGCTCGATTTCGTTTCTCTGAACGCCGCGGAGAAGTGCGCCGATGTTGTCGCCGCCCTCTGCGTAATCAAGAAGCTTGCGGAACATTTCGATACCGGTGACGGTCGTTTCCTTCTTCTCGGTGGACAAACCGACGATTTCGACTTTGTCGCCCATCTTCAAGACGCCGCGCTCGACTCTGCCGGTTGCGACGGTGCCGCGACCAGTAATGGTGAACACGTCTTCAACAGGCATAAGGAAGGGCTTGTCGGTGTCGCGCTGGGGATCCGGAATATAGCTGTCGACTGCCGCAAGCAATTCCTTGATAGGATCGAATGCGGGGTCGTCCCACTTCTCTGCAAGACCTGCTTCCATTGCTTTCAAAGCAGAACCGCGGATGATCGGGGTGTCGTCGCCGGGGAAGCCGTACTCGGAAAGAAGCTCGCGAACTTCCATCTCGACGAGCTCGAGAAGCTCTTCGTCGTCGACTTGGTCGGTCTTGTTGAGGAAGACCAGAATATAGGGAACGCCGACCTGACGTCCGAGAAGGATGTGCTCACGGGTTTGAGGCATGGGACCGTCGGAAGCTGCAACGACGAGGATCGCGCCGTCCATCTGCGCCGCGCCGGTGATCATGTTTTTGACATAGTCCGCGTGGCCGGGGCAGTCGACGTGAGCATAGTGACGCTTGTCGGTCTCATACTCAACGTGAGCGGTATTTATCGTGATACCTCTTGCTTTCTCCTCCGGAGCCTTGTCGATTTCGTCGTATTTCATCTCTTGAGCTTTGCCTTGAGATGCGCAATACATCGTGATAGCAGCGGTCAGAGTGGTCTTGCCGTGGTCGACGTGGCCAATCGTACCGATGTTAACGTGCGGCTTGGTTCTTTCAAACTTTGCTTTTGCCATAATTGAATTCCTCCAATATAATGTTTCTTATTTTATTACCACAGTGATTATATAATATATATCAATCACCTTTTGGAATCTTTAGCTTTCACATCGCCGATAATCTTCTCCGCCACGCTCTTTGGCACGGTTTCGTAGTGATCGAACAGCATTGTGAAATTTGCTCTGCCTTGCGTGATGCTGCGCAAGGACGTTGCGTATCCAAACATCTCGGACAGCGGAACGTCGCAATCCACGACCTGCGCTCCGTTTCTCGGTTCAATACCCTTGACCTGTCCGCGACGGGAATTGAGGTTGCTCATAACGTCGCCCAGATAATCGTCGGGCGTGACTACCTCGACCTTCATGATAGGCTCGAGCAACGTCGGACCGGCCTTTGCGACGGCTTCCTTAAATGCGATCGAACCCGCGATCTTGAACGCCATTTCCGAGCTGTCGACCTCGTGCATACTGCCGTCGACAAGCTTGACCTTGAAATCGACGCATTCGTATCCGGCGAGAATACCGCTTTTCGAAGCCTCTTTGATGCCTTCCCAAGCCGCGTTGGCGTACTCCTTGCTGACTACGCCGCCGACGATGCAGTTTTCCATTTCCAGTCCGCCGCTCGGATTGGGCTCGATGTCGATAACGATATCGCCGTATTGACCGTGACCGCCGGACTGACGTACAAACTTGCCTTGCACGTGCGGCACCGCTCTTGTGATAGTCTCGCGATAGCTCACCTGCGGCGCGCCGACGTTTGCCTCCACCTTGAATTCACGCGACATTCTGTCGATGATGATATCCAAGTGAAGCTCGCCCATGCCCGCTATGATGGTCTGTCCCGTTTCCTTATCCGTATACGCCTTAAACGTCGGGTCCTCCTCCTGCAGCTTCTGGATCGCGATATTCATCTTTTCTTGAGAAGCTTTGGATTTCGGCTCGATGGCGACCTTTATGACCGGCTCCGGGAACACCATGTTTTCAAGGACGATCTGATGAGCTTTATCGGACAGCGTATCGCCCGTCGTGCTCTTTTTCAAGCCAATCACGGCGACAATGTCGCCAGCGTACGCCACGTCGATATCCTCGCGGTTATCCGCGTTCATACGCAAAATACGTCCAATCCTCTCGTTTTCGCCTTTTACTGTGTTATACACGGTAGAACCAGTCTCGAGCGTACCGGAATAAATGCGGATAAACGACAATTTGCCGACGTACTCGTCAGTCAGGATCTTGAACACCAGCGCGCTGAACGGCTCGTTGTCGCCGTTGTGGCGTTGCTCCGGCTCTTCGGTCTTGGGATTTACGCCCTCGATGCTCGGCACGTCCGTCGGAGCGGGCAGGAAGTCAACGACAGCGTCAAGCATAAGCTGCACGCCCGTATTCTTATAGGAGCTGCCGCACAGAACGGGATTTATCCTCATCTCTATAGTACCCTTGCGCAACGCCGCCTTGAGCTGGTCGAGCGTGATGGCGTCATAATCCTCCATTATGATACTGTCAAAGATACTCTCGTCGAAATCCGCCGCCGCCTCGAGCACCTTCAAGCGGTATTCCGCCGCCTGCGCCTTGTATTCGTCGGGGATTTCCTTTTGCGTGACGGTGACGCCCTTGTCCTCCTGGCTGAAATAGAACGCTTTCATCGTGAGCAGGTCTATGACGCCCTCGAAGTCCGCCTCTTTGCCGATCGGCAGGGTGATAGGCACCGCGTTTGCGCCCAGCCTGTCCTTCATCATCGCGACGGCGTTGAAAAAATTTGCGCCGTTGATGTCCATTTTGTTGACAAAGGCTATTCTCGGCACCTTATAGGTGTCCGCCTGTCTCCAGACGTTTTCCGATTGCGGCTCGACGCCGCCCTTTGCGCAAAAAACCGCCACTGCGCCGTCAAGCACTCTCAAGCTGCGTTCCACCTCGACGGTGAAATCAACGTGACCCGGTGTGTCGATTATGTTGATTTGGCATCCCTTCCAAACGGCGGTCGTCGCCGCGGAAGTTATCGTGATACCTCTCTCGCGCTCTTGCTCCATGTAGTCCATCGTAGCAGAACCGTCATGGGTCTCTCCAAGCTTTCTGTTGACGCCGGTATAAAAGAGTATTCGCTCGGTTGTAGTGGTTTTGCCGGCGTCGATGTGAGCCATGATGCCGATATTTCTCACTTGTTCAAGAGCATACTGTCTAGCCATAAATTACCACCTATAATGCGCAAACGCCTTGTTAGCTTCCGCCGCGCGGTGCATTTCGTCTTTTCTCTTGACTGCGCCGCCCGTCAGATTGAAAGCGTCCATAAGCTCGCCCGCAAGTCTTTGGTCCATAGTCTTCTCGCTTCTCTTTCTCGCAAACAAAACGAGCCAGCGTATGGCGAGAGTCTGTCTGCGCTCCGGACGGATCTCCATAGGGACCTGATAAGTGGAACCGCCGACTCTCCTCGCCTTGACTTCGAGCAAGGGCATCGCGTTTTCCAACGCCTTATTGAAAATATCCATAGGCTCCTGTCCGAGCTTTTGTGATGCAATATTAAACGCCTCGTAGACGATAGTTTGAGCCGTCCCCTTCTTGCCGTCCAGCATTATTTGGTTGATGAGCTTTGTCACAACCTTGCTGTTGTATACGGGATCCGGCAACACGTCTCTTTTAGGCACGCCACTCCTTCTTGGCATATTTTACCTCCTGATTTTGATAGATTAATACATTCGATTATTTCTTGGGACGTTTCGCGCCGTACTTGGATCTCGCCTGACCGCGTTTTGCAACGCCAGCAGTATCGAGAGCTCCGCGTATGATATGGTAACGCACGCCCGGAAGGTCTTTCACACGGCCGCCGCGAATAAGTACGACGCTGTGCTCTTGCAGATTGTGTCCTTCGCCGGGGATATAGACCGTACCCTCCATCCCGTTGACCAATCTGACTCTTGCGATCTTACGCAATGCAGAGTTCGGCTTCTTGGGGGACGTTGTGGTGACGCTCAAGCAAATGCCGCGCTTTTGCGGGCACTGCTCCATGATAGGCGTAAGAGATTTCTTTACCTGCTTTTCTCTACCTTTCCTTATCAACTGATTGATGGTTGGCATCTTGTTTCCTCCTATGATATTTTTCGAACGTACCCGCAACCCTACGGTGCAGTTCTATCTATCGCTTCCTCGCAGACGAGTCCGACTACCGCCGCGCCCACCTCGATACCCGCGGCTTCGCCGAGGCGGCGCTTTGACGGCGCTCTCTCGACCTTCACCCCGCGCTCCTCGGCGGCGGCAAGCAGTTTCTTCTTCAACTGCGCATCGGCATCCGCCGCAACTATCACACACCTGACAGTTCCGTCGGATATGCCCTTCAAAACCTGTTTGGAACCGACAACTTTTGAAGAGCGGTATAGCGTTTGTGTAAGTTTTTCTCTTTCCATATTTTTTTGCAAAGTTAAAAACTGCTCACGTTCTCGCAAGCTACTACATCTTAACAATTCCGCAAAGCAATGTCAAACAATTACGATAAAGTTTTCAAAAAAATTTATATATAATATAATAGATACAAAATATAGTGTCAGACGCGCCGGATGTCCACTATACAGCGCGCTTCAGCACAGCGGCACAGTGGCTTTCGCGTCCAGACTCAAGTCGCTTTCCTGCGCGCCGCTTCTTATCGCGAAATACGCCGCCGCTCCGATCATAGCGGCGTTGTCCGTGCAATATACAAGCTTGGGATAATGCACCTCGCAGCCTCTCGCCGCAAATTCGTCAAGCCGCTTGCGCAATTCCTCGTTGGCGCTCACGCCGCCCGCTATCGCAAGCTTTTTGATCCCCGTCGCATCGGACGCAAGCGCAAGTCCGTGCGCTATCTGCTCCACAGCGGCGCTTTGAAAGCTCGCCGCGATATCGCAGACGGGAATTTCCTCGCCCCTTTGCGCCATGCCGTGCACCAGATTTATCACATACGTTTTGAGACCGCTGTAGCTGAAATACAGGTCATCTAACGAGGCGGATTTGGGTATAGGCATATCGAATGCGGCCTTGCCGTCCCGCGCTTTTTCCTGTATTTCGGGGCCTCCCGGATAAGGTAGCCCCAGCACTCTCGCGACCTTGTCAAAAGCCTCGCCCGCGGCGTCGTCGCGGCTTTGCGCGAGCAGCTTTATATGCTCGTAATCCTCCACCTTGACAATGGCGGTATGACCTCCGCTTGCAAGCAAACAAAGATACGGGGGCTCGAGCGCGCTGTCGATATAATTCGCCGCGATATGCCCTTTTATATGCGAGACCGCAAACAGCGGCTTATGCCAGGCGTACGCCAAAGCCTTTGCAAAATTTACGCCCACAAGCAACGCGCCGAGCAGTCCTGCGCCGTAGGTGACGGCGACCGCGTCGATATCCTCGCGCGTCACGCCCGCCCTTTCCATCGCCTCGCGCACGACGTTTTCAATAGCGAGCGTATGGTTACGGCTTGCGATCTCGGGCACGACGCCGCCGAAGCGCCGATGTATTTCTATCTGCGTTGCGATAACGTTAGAAAGGACGGTGCGACCGTCCCTCACTATCGCGCAAGCCGTCTCGTCGCAGCTCGACTCTATGGCGAGTATAGTTATACTTGATTTTTGTTGCAAGCCTTTCATTGGCAATACTTCCGCTTCACTTTTGTATGGAGCTCAACTTAAGATATTCGTTCACAAAGCCCTCAAGCTCGCCGTCCATGACGGATTGAACGTTGCCCGTCTCGTAGCCCGTGCGGTGATCCTTCACCATCGTGTAGGGGCAGAATACATAGCTTCTTATCTGACTTCCCCATTCGATTTTCTTGAGCTGTCCGCTTATCGCCGCCGCTTCCTCCTCGCGCTCGCGCTCGCGCTTTTCAATGAGCTTCGAGCGGAGCATCTGCATGGCGACCTCCCTGTTTTGTATCTGACTGCGCTCGTTCTGGCATGCCACGATAATGCCCGTGGGTATATGCGTGATGCGTATCGCGCTTTCCGTCTTGTTGACGTGCTGTCCTCCCGCACCGCTGCTGCGGTACGTGTCCACCTTAAGATCCTCCGGGCGAATTTCTATCTCCGAAGTATCTATTATCTCCGGCATGACCTCGAGAGAAGCAAACGAGGTATGCCGTCTCGCGTTGGCGTCAAAGGGAGAGATACGCACCAATCTGTGCACGCCCTTTTCCGCCTTGAGATAGCCGTAGGCATTGTCGCCCTCCACACGGAACGTGACGCTCTTGAGCCCCGCCTCGTCGCCCGCAAGACAATCGAGCTCCGTGCACGTCCAACCCTCTCTCTCTACGTAGCGCGTATACATTCTGTACAGCATGGAGCACCAATCCTGTGCCTCCGTACCGCCCGCGCCCGCATGCAACGTCAGGATCGCGTTCAGCGCGTCGTATTTGCCGGACAGCAACGTCGCAAGCGACAGATTTTCCACCTGTCCCTGCAAGTCGTTAACGGACTCGATAAGCGCGTTGTCCTCGTCCTCGCTTGCCTCGAGCTCGACGATATCCACCATATCGAATACGTCGTCTATCTTTGCAAGCATACGCTCAAATTTTTCTATCTTGCTTTGCAGCTGGCTTATTTCCTTTGAAACCTTTTTAGCGTTTTCCGCGTCCTCCCAAAAGCCATCTCCGCTTTGAATGACCTCGAGCTCCGCGATACGCGCCTTGAGCTTGGGCGGATTGATGCTCTCGAACGCGCGCGTCATTTCGGCGCGCATATCCTTAAGCTTATTTCTTATCTCGTTATAATCTATCATATTTCACCTATTGCCGTTGCAAATTGCAATTTGCAAAATCGTTTGTTTATTTATCTATTTTGATATAATAAACCTCGGTTTCGTCATTGGTTCTTGCCGCAGCAATTCTTGTATTTCAATCCCGAACCGCAGGGACACGGGTCGTTTCTTCCCACTTTACCCTTGCTTGTCGCCGCGCTTTTCTTTGCCGCGGCGATCTGTTGATTGAGCTTTGCGCTACCGTCGTCGCGCTTTTCCACCTGTACCTTAAGCAGCAGGGACGCCGTCTCGGTATGGATGCGGTTGACCATATCTTCAAACATCTCCCACCCCTCCTGACGGTAAGCGATAACGGGGTCGCGCTGACCGTAGCCGCGCAAGCCTATGCCGCGCCTCAATGCGTCCATAGCGTCGATATGGTCCATCCATTTGGAGTCGACCGTCCTCAAAAGCACGACGCGCTCTATCTCGCCGAAGTCGATGCCGTCCTTTTTCAACTGCTCGTACTTCGCGTTGTAATCGTCAAGCGCGATCTTCATGACGACCTCTTTAAGCTTATACACGTCAAAGCAGGAGCACAGGTCGGCATTCATGACGTTGCTGCCCTTGGGAAGCATTTTGTTTTCCAGCGCGGCGTTAAACGCGTCGTAGTCCCAAGTATTGTAATCGGTTTTATAATCCGCATAAGACCCTATTATGTCTTCCGCGAGGTCGTCGATCATATCGAGAATTTGGTCATGCACGTCCAATCCGTCAAGCACCTTTCCGCGCTCTTTGTAGATTATCTCGCGCTGCGCGTTCATCACGTCGTCGTAGCTCAAAACCTGCTTTCTTATGGAGAAGTTTCTGCTTTCCACCATGCGCTGCGCGCGCTCTATCTGCTTCGTGATAATGCCGTTTGATATAGGCGTATCGTCGTCGAAATGCATCGCCTCCGCAACGGATTTCATTCTGTCGCCCCCGAAGATCCTCGCGACGTCGTCTTCCATAGAGATATAAAATACGGTGCTGCCGGGGTCGCCCTGACGTCCTGCGCGGCCGCGAAGCTGATTGTCTATACGCCTGCTTTCATGCCTCTCCGTGCCGATGATACGCAAGCCGCCGACCGCGATGACCTTTTCCTTTTCCTCGTCGCAACGTTCCTTAAACGCCTCGAAATGGTGTCTGTATACCTCTTTCGCCTTGATTATCTCCTCATCCTCGCTTTGGTGAGGCGAGCTGGCAAGCTCTATTACTTCAAGAGTATAGCCGTCCTTTTCCATCTTCTGTTTGGCTTGGAAATCCGGGTTGCCGCCGAGCATGATATCCGTGCCGCGTCCCGCCATATTGGTGGCGATGGTCACCGCGCCGTACCTGCCCGCCTGCGCTATTATCTCCGATTCCTGTTTATGGAACTTGGCGTTGAGCACGCTGTGCGCGATACCCTTGCGCTTGAGAATACCGCTCAATTCCTCGGACTTCTCGACGCTTATCGTGCCGACAAGCACGGGCTGCCCCTTGGCATGGCTGTCGATGATGTCCTGCACTATCGCCGTAAGCTTGCCGCTTACCTTGGTGTATATCTGGTCATGCTCGTCCTTTCTTTGAGATGGCTTGTTTGGAGGGATCGTCACCACGTCCAGCGAATATATTCCCTTAAACTCGTCCTCTTCGGTCTTCGCCGTGCCCGTCATGCCGCTCAACTTTGAATACATACGGAAGAAATTTTGGAAGGTTATGGTCGCAAGCGTTTTGTTTTCACTGCGAATTACGACATTCTCCTTCGCCTCTATTGCTTGATGCAAGCCCTCGTTATAGCGACGGCCCACCATGATACGTCCCGTAAATTCGTCGACGATAAGCACCTCGCCGTCGTTGACGATATAGTCCTTATCCTTTTTCATCATGAAATGAGCCTTGAGCGCCTGCTGTATGTGATGATAAAGGTCGGTGTTGTCGATATCCGTGAGGTTTGTCACATGGAAAAATTTCTCCGCCTTGGCAACGCCGTCGTCGGTGAGCATGATCGCCTTTTCCTTTTCCTCTATTGTAAAATCCTCGCCTTCCCTGCACTGCTTCGCGAAATTATTTGCGCTCTTGTACATCTCGCTGGATTTACCGCCTCTGCCGGATATGATAAGCGGCGTACGAGCCTCGTCTATCAAAATCGAGTCCACCTCGTCGATTATGGCGAAATGCAATTCTCTTTGCACTTTTTCCGCCTTGCGCACGACCATATTGTCTCGCAAAAAATCAAAGCCCAGCTCGTTATTGGTGCAATACGTGATATCGCTGCCGTATGCGGCTCTCTTCTGCTCCGCCGTCATTCCCGGGACGACCACGCCGACGGAAAGACCCAAAAACTTAAACAGCTTGCCCATCCACGCCGCGTCGCGAGTGGCGAGATAGTCGTTGACGGTGACGACATGCACGCCCTTGCCCGCAAGCGCGTTCAGATATGCGGGGAGAGTCGCGACGAGCGTCTTGCCCTCGCCTGTCGCCATCTCCGCGATCCTGCCCTGATGCAATGCTATACCGCCTATGATCTGCACATAGAAATGACGCATGCCCAGCACTCTGTCTCCCGCCTCGCGCACGACCGCGTACGCGTCCGGCAGTATATCCTCAAGAGTCTCGCCGTTTGCGAGTCTTGACTTAAGCTTATCCGTCTGCGCGATCAGCCTCTCGTCGGGCATCGCTTTATAAACGGGCGCAAGAGCCTCAACCTTATCGGCGATTTTCTTGAGCTTTTTTACCTGTCTGTCGTTGTCGTTGAAAAGTGACATATTCGTCCTCCGCGCGCTATGCGCGCATTATTTTGATATAGACATATCAATAGTTTATTTTATACTAAAACATCCGCGTTTACAAGGATTTCACGCCGATTATTCTATATAGCCGTTTTGCCGTCGTTGCTCTCAACGGGTATTTTACGCTTTGTCACAGCGGCAGTCAGCACGCACACCTCGCGCGCGCCCGCTTTTATAAGCGCCTCCGCGCATGCGTTTGCCGTAGCGCCCGTTGTGAATACGTCGTCGATAAGCAAGACCTTGCGCCCTTTCACCTGGATGTACGTGCAAGTAAACGCGTCCTTGAGATTCTGCGCCCTCTCTTTGCCCGTAAGCTTCTTTTGCGAAGCGGTATCCTTGGTCTTCACAAGAGCGGGAAGAAGCGGCAGCTTCAACCTGTCCGCTATTTCGTTTGCAAGCAATTCAGATTGATTGTATCCTCGGCTTTTCTCCTCCGCATGCGTCATCGGCACGATGGCGGCGATTTCCGCGTGCATTCCGCGTTTAAGATATTCGTCCGCCATCATTGCGCCCAACGTCTGCGCGATATACTTTTTGCCTCCGAATTTGAACTTGTGGATGAGCTCTCTCGCTTTGCCGTCGTACACAAGCGGCGATCGGTTTTTTAAGAACGCGCTCTCCTCGTATTGGCACCTGATGCAATAGTCCGCCTCGTCCGTAATGGGAGCGCCGCAAACAAGGCATACGTGCTCGCCCACCCTCGGCAGCTGCTCCGTACATTCCGCGCAAAGCCTGTATCGCGTTTGCGCCGTCAGCTCTTCTCCGCAAACGTCGCAGGTTATATCGGGCGGGAAAAGCGCGTCTCTGAAAGCCCTTGCAGCTTTGCCCAACGCAAGCTTTAAACGTTCCGCAAATCTCTTGAGCCTGTCGCGGTTCTTATTCTTCGATTGGTCGCGGCCATTCCTCTCCTGTTTTTCCTCGCGTCCTTCGCAAACGTCGGCTTCGTCGCCGCCGTATGAAAACGCTTCGTCGCCGTCAAATCCGCCGAAGCTCTCGTCCTTGCCGTCAGACATCGTAAAAGCCTCCCCTGATTTCCTGCTCTATAAGATTGATGAGCAAAGAATATCTGCGCGCAGTCTCGTTGTTGCGCACCATACGCTGCACGCATTTTTTGGAGCCGGAAATCACCACCATCTTCTTTGCGCGCGTGACGGCGGTATAAAGCAAATTCCTCGTTTGCAGCATATAGTTGGCGTCAAGCGCGATGACGACCGCGTCGAACTCGCAGCCCTGCGATTTGTGAATGGTCACGGCGTATGCAAGCGAAAGCTGCTCCGTATCGCTGAATTGATAAATCGCCACTTTATCGTCGTCAAAACGCACGGTAAACTGCATTATTTGCGTATTTATCTCCGTTATTATGCCTATATCGCCGTTGTATACGCCCGTGCCGCGCTCGACCTTATATCCGTTTGTCTGCGACCAATCTCGCTGATAATCGTTTTGCATCTGCATGACCTTGTCGCCCTCGCGAAACACGCTGTCGCCGTATCTGAACTCTTTTTTTGCGGCAGAAGGCGGGTTTACGACCCTTTGCAGCTCTCGGTTGAGATTTATAGTGCCCGCAAGACTGCGCTTCATAGGGCACAGCACCTGTATGTCCTGCGGCTTCATGCCCAGATACTTGGGCAGTCTTTTCGTCACGAGCGCGATCGTGCTTGCGCAAATAGCCTCCGCATTATCCCGCTCTTCAAAAAAGAAATCGTCGCTCTTATTGTCGAGGTCCGGCATCTCGCCGTTGTTTATCTTGTGCGCGTTAGGCACGATTTTGCTGCTTTCAGACTGCCGGTATATTTGCGTGAGATAGCTCACGGGAAATCTGCCGCACTTTATCAAATCGTTGAGCACGTTCCCCGCTCCGACGGATGCAAGCTGGTCCTTGTCGCCCACAAGCACGAGTCGCGTGCCGCGCTCGAGCGCGTTGAGCATAGCGTTGAAAACGTATTCGTCCACCATACTCACTTCGTCCACTATCACGGCGTCGAGGTCAAGGCGCGTGTTTTCGTTGTAGGAGAAGTGCCCCTCGCCGTTTTTCCAATCTAGGTCGAGCATACGGTGTATTGTCTTGGCTTCCTCTCCCGTAGCCTGCGAAAGCCTTTTCGCCGCCCTTCCGGTAGGCGCGCACAGCGCAACCTTTTGCCCGAGGTTTTTAAACAAATTCAAAATACACTTGACTATCGTCGTCTTCCCCGTCCCTGGACCGCCCGTTACGATCTGCACGCCGTTTTCTATGGCGGCTTTGACGGCTTGCGCCTGATTGGGATGCAATTCAAAGCCTGCAAATTGCTCAAATCTGCGCACTTCGCCATCTACGTCCACTCTGAAATCGGCGGCTTCCTGCTGTATTGTGAGCAGCTTTCTTGCGATATTTCTTTCTATATTGAAATTTTTCTTCAACAATATCGCAACGTGCTCGCCCGTATCGTAGCGCACAAGCTCGCCGAGCATGATAAGATCCTCTATATTGTCGTGCACGCGCTCTTGCGCGTTGTCCGTTTCAAGGCACAGCAGCTCAAGCGCGCCGGACATTAGCTCGTTCTCGGGCAGATAATTGTGTCCGGAGCGAGTCGCCGCTTCTTTTAAGAGGTATATCAGCGCAGCGCTTATACGATAATCGCTGTCGCGCTTTATTCCGAGCTCCGCTGCGATCCTGTCCGCAGTGGCGAACCCGACGCCGTCTATGTCGTCGACGAGCATATAAGGATTTTTGCGCACGTTGTCCTCGGTTTTCACCTCGTAAACCTTATAAATTTTGAGCGCAAGATTTATCGTTATCCCGAGCTTTTGCAAAAACATAATAGCGTCCTGCATCTTTTGGAGCTGCGCGTAATTCATGCAAAATTCCGTCGCTCTTTTCAGCGAAACGCCCTTTACCTTTGCGATTTCGACGGGATATTTCATCATTTCCAAGGAATCGACGCCGTATTTGGCGACGATCGCCTCCGCCGTGGCGGGACCCATGCCGTGTATGAGCCCGCTCGACAAAAACTTCACTATTCCCGTAAGCTTGGACGGTTGACTTATAACAACCTTTTCCGCCGAAAATTGCGGACCGTATTGCGATTTCATGGAAAACTTGCCCTCGACCGAGATGTTTTGCCCCTCGCTGACGGGCGGGAAAATTCCCACCACGGTGAAAACGCTCTCCTCGCACTTTACGTCGAGGACGGTATATCCCGTATCGGGACTTGAAAAGATAACCTTCAAAATTTCACCGTTCAGTTCCACAAACCACCTTTTTTAGCAGCAATTTTTCCGATTATACAAAAAAACGACAGGCTAATCCCATCGTTTTTTCATCCGTACTCAAAAATTGTATTTTTTCAAAGCTTCCTTTATTCTGTCGACACTGTCCGTCTCTTCCCAGCTAAAGCCGGCCCTGCCGAAGTGCCCGTAGTTGGACGTCGCGCGATAAATGGGACGGTCAAGCGAAAGCTTTTTTATGATCGCCTTCGGTCTCAAGTCAAAGACTTCGTTCACTATTTTTGCAATGATGCGGTCGTCGACAACGCCTGTGCCGAAGGTATTGACGTATACCGAAACGGGATGCGCCATGCCTATGGCGTACGCAACCTGCAGCTCCGCCTTGCGGCATACGCCGGAAGCAACGAGATTTTTGCAGACATAGCGAGCCATATATGCCGCGCTTCTGTCAACCTTGGTCGGGTCCTTGCCGCTCAAAGCGCCGCCGCCGTGAGGACAAAAGCCGCCGTATGTGTCGACGATTATTTTCCTGCCCGTGACGCCGCTGTCGCCTGCGGGACCGCCGATGACAAATCTGCCAGTGGGATTGATATAAATTTTCGTATCGTCGTCAAGATATTCCTGCGGAATGGCGCGCATTATCACACGGTCGATGATCTCCTTTTCCACCGTTTCGATATCTACGTCGTCGCTGTGCTGGCAGCTCACCACGACGGTATCCACTCTTTCGGGAACTCCGTCGATATACTCTACCGTCACCTGCGATTTACCGTCGGGGCGCAGCCATTCGAGCTCGCCGCTCTTTCTTGCTTCCGTCAATCGCTCCGTAAGCGCATGCGCGAGCATTATGGGAAGAGGCATAAGCTCCTCCGTCTCGTCGCACGCATAGCCGAACATCATACCCTGATCGCCTGCGCCGGTTCTGTCGAACTCGTCGGCGGAATCGGTATCAGTCGCGTCGTCCACGCCGAGCGCGATATCTGCGGACTGCTCCTTGATTGAGCTCAAGACCGCGCATGTTTTATAATCGAAGCCGAGCGAGCTGTCGTTATATCCCACATCCTTTACGACGTCTCGCACGATAGCGGGAATGTCGGCGTAATGCTCCTCCGTGGAAACCTCGCCGAACACCAAGACCATGCCCGTCGTCGCGCACACCTCGATAGCGACTCTTGCGGAGGGGTCCCCCGCAAGAATATCGTCGAGTATGGCGTCCGCGATCTGGTCGCAAACCTTATCGGGATGTCCTTCCGTCACGCTTTCGGACGTAAACAATCTTTTGTCCATTATTCCTCCAAGGAATTATCCTGCTCCAAATCGAAATCGAACGCGCCGAAATCGCTTTCTACAGCGCTGTCCGAGGTCTCTTCATTGCGCTCCTCCGCTACGTGAACGGGAGTGATGTTCTTATAGCACTTCATACCCGTGCCCGCGGGGATGAGCTTACCGATTATAACGTTTTCCTTCAAGCCGAGCAGCGGATCCACTCTGTTGTTGATAGCCGCTTCCGCAAGCACCTTTGCAGTTTCCTGGAAGGACGCGGCCGAAAGGAAGGATTCCGTTGCGAGCGCGGCTTTCGTGATACCGAGAAGCGTACGCTTCGCAGTTGCGGGGATGCCGCCGTTTTCAAGCACTTTTTCGTTTTCGTCCTCGTATGTGAAGAGGTCGACCAAAGTGCCGGGAAGCATATCGGTATCGCCCTGATTTTCGATCCTGACCTTGCGCAGCATTTGTCTGACGATGACCTCGACGTGTTTGTCGTTTATCTCGACGCCCGCCGTACGGTATGCGGATTGCACTTCCTTTGCGATATACTCCTGCACGCCCTTGACGCCCTTTGCGCGAAGCATGTCTTGAGGATTGATGGAGCCCTTTGTAAGCGGGTCGCCCGCGCCCACAAGCTCGCCCTCTTGCACGAGAATGTTTGCGTTATAGGGTATTGCGTACGACTTGGTGTCTCCGTCCGGTCCCGAAACAGTGATTTCGCGACGGTCGTCGGAAATGTGCACCGCGCCGTTGTTCTCGGTGATGACGGCTTTTCCTTTGGGGTTGCGCGCTTCAAAAAGCTCTTCGACACGCGGCAAGCCCTGCGTGATGTCGTCGTCTGTAGCGACGCCGCCGGAGTGGAACGTTCTCATCGTAAGCTGCGTGCCCGGCTCGCCGATCGACTGCGCGGCTATGATACCTACAGCCTCGCCTATCTTGACGGGGTTGCCCGAAGCCATGTTCTTGCCGTAGCACTTGACGCAAACGCCGTTTCTCGTCTTACATGTGAGTATAGAGCGAATAAGCACGCCCGGCTGATGATGCATGTCGGATCCGTTTTTAACCCAATCCGCCGTAAGCGCAAAGTCGATTTCCTTTGCTTTATCTGTCGTGATGAGCGTATCAGCCTCGCATATCACCTCGCCCGTAGCGGGATCGATGACGGGATTGATCGTATATCTGCCGGCAATTCTGTCCGCAAGCGCCTCGATGACGCTCTTTTCGTCTCTTATTGCGGTGATAAACGTGCCCTTGGTGTCGCCGCAGTCGTGCTCGCGCACGATAACGGAGTGGGATACGTCGACCAGTCGTCTCGTCAGATATCCGGAGTCAGCAGTCTTCAAAGCCGTATCCGCCAAGCCCTTTCTTCCGCCGTGAGAGGAAATAAAGTATTCCAAAACGGAAAGTCCTTCACGGAAAGAGGAGCGGACGGGCAGCTCGATCGTACGGCCGGACGGGTCCGCCATAAGTCCGCGCATACCGGCAAGCTGACGGATCTGTCCCATGCTTCCGCGCGCTCCGGAGTTTGCCATCATCCAAATAGGATTGAAGTCGTCAAGACCCTTCTTGAGTTCGTCCTCAACCTTATCGGCGGCTTCCTTCCATATCTTTATAATCTCTTTATAACGCCCCTCGTCGGAGAACACGCCGCGCGCATGCAGCTTTTCGATTTTGACGACCTGCGCCTCCGCATCTGCGACGATTTTTTTCTTGTCGCCGGGGATGTGCATATCGAAAACCGAAGCCGTGATCGCGCCGATCGTGGAGTACTTATAGCCGAGAGCCTTGATTTTGTCCAGCATCTCCGCCGTCTCCGTCGCGCCGTGATACTTGAAGCAGTTGTCAACGATCATGGAAAGCTGCTTCTTGCCTATAGCCATAGCTTTTTTGCCGAGTACCTTTTGAATGTCCTCGCGCAATGCGGTTATCTCGCGGTTGAAGTCCTTATCGTCGATATCTAGATCGCCGGCATTCTCTATCGCGCTTTCGATCCTGTCGATTTGAGCCTCGCTCAAATCATTTCTCTTCAATATCGTACGCGCGGCCGTATATTTATCCTTCTCGGTCCCCTTACGGAACAGATCCACTATAGCGTGGAATTGCTTCTGGTCTATGCAGGCGTGGACGCCCAAAATACCCTCGACCTCGAGCTGTCCTTTCTGATCCTCGAGGCTTCTGTCCACGAATTGCAGATCCTGCGGGATATTGTCGTTGAAGATGCAACGTCCCAAGGTCGTATGCAACAGTTGATAGCCCGTCGTGCCGTCTTCGTTTTTGACGGGAACGCGGATGTAGCACAGCGCCTGAAGAGTGAGCGCCTTTGCCTGATACGCAAGCACGGCCTCATCGAATGAGCTGTAATAATTACCCTCGCCCGTATCGCCGGGACGCACTATTGTCAGATAATACGAACCGATGACCATATCCTGCGTCGGCGAAACGATCGGCTTGCCGTCGCTCAACTTGAGAATGTTGTTGGTGCAGAGCATGAGTATCCTCGCCTCCGCCTGCGCCTCAATGGAAAGCGGAACGTGGACTGCCATCTGGTCACCGTCGAAGTCCGCGTTGAACGCGCCGCAGGCAAGCGGATGGAGCTTGATCGCTCTGCCCTCTACCAAAACGGGCTCGAACGCCTGTATGCCGAGTCTGTGCAAAGTAGGCGCGCGGTTGAGAAGCACGGGATGATCCTTGATGATTTCCTCGAGGATATCCCACACTTGATTTTTACCCGTATCGACAAAGCGCTTCGCGCTCTTTATATTGTGGCAGAGATTGCGCTCGACGAGCTTGTTCATGATAAACGGCTTAAACAGCTCGAGGGCCATTTCCTTTGGCAAACCGCATTGATAAAGCTTGAGCTCGGGTCCGACGACGATAACGGAACGGCCGGAATAGTCGACGCGTTTGCCGAGCAGGTTTTGACGGAAACGTCCCTGCTTGCCGCGAAGCATGCCCGTGAGCGATTTCAAGTCTCTGTTGCCGGCGCCCGACACCGCTTTGCCGCGTCTGCCGTTATCGATAAGCGCGTCGACGGCCTCCTGAAGCATACGCTTTTCGTTGTGCACGATTATTTCCGGCGCGCCCAACTCCTTGAGCTTCTTCAAGCGGTTGTTGCGGTTTATCACTCTGCGATAGAGGTCGTTGAGGTCGCTCGTGGCATATCTGCCGCCGTCGAGCTGCACCATAGGACGAAGCTCGGGAGGCAGGACGGGAATTACGTCCATTACCATCCATTCCGGCTTATTTCCGGAGCGGCGGAACGCCTCCACTATCTCGAGGCGCTTGACTGCCTTGAGACGCTTTTGTCCCACGCTGTTGTCGATGATCGCCTTAAGCTGCTCGCTTTCCTTATCGAGATCGACCTCGAGTAAAAGCTCTTTTACAGCCTCTGCGCCCATGCCGACTCTGAAAGCCTTGCTGTCGTATTTCTCCAGCAGCTCGCGGTATTCCTTATCGGAAATGACCTGCTTTTTCTTTATTTCGCCGAGGTTTCCCGCGTCAAGCACTATGTATGACACAAAGTACACGACCTGCTCCAATTCTTTGGGCGAGATATCGAGCAAAATGCTTATTCTCGAGGGCACGCCTCTCAAATACCAGATATGCGTGACGGGACACGCCAGCTCGATATGCCCCATCCTCTCGCGGCGCACCTTGGATTTTGTGACCTCGACGCCGCACTTTTCGCAGATAACGCCTTTATAGCGTATCCTCTTGTATCTGCCGCAATGGCACTCCCAATCGCGGGTAGGCCCGAATATCTTTTCGCAGAACAGGCCGTCTCTTTCGGGCTTTTGCGTGCGGTAGTTTATGGTTTCGGGTTTGGTGACCTCGCCGTAAGACCATTCTCTTATCTTCTCCGGAGAAGCAACCCCTATTTGTATTGCATCAAAATTACTCAATTCGTACATATTAGACCTCCTGTCACTCCTCGTCGGAATCGCCGTTGCCGAAGATGTCGCTCATGTCGGGAGTACCCTGCGTGAGCGCGCTGAAAATGCTTTCGTCGTCATCGTCGGTATCGAACAAGCTCTTCGCCTCGTCCGCCGCGTTATCCACGCCGAAGCCGGCAAATATGTTTTCGTCCGCCATGATATCGATTTCCTTAAGGTCTTCCTGTTTGCCGACGGGAGTATCGAAATCAAGGTCGTCGTCGTAATCGCGAAGCTTGACTTCGTCTCTGTCCTCCGTGAGGACCTTCACGTCGAGCGCAAGGCTTTGGAGCTCCTTGACAAGCACCTTAAACGATTCCGGAATGCCCGGCTCGGAAATATTGCTGCCCTTGACGATAGATTCGTATGTCTTTACTCTGCCCACGACGTCGTCGGACTTGACGGTAAGGATCTCCTGCAGCATGTTTGCCGCGCCGTATGCCTCGAGCGCCCAGACTTCCATTTCGCCGAAACGCTGTCCGCCGAACTGCGCTTTGCCGCCGAGCGGTTGCTGCGTGACAAGGCTGTAAGGACCTGTCGACCTCGCATGGATCTTGTCGTCGACGAGGTGATGCAGCTTGAGGTAATACATATAGCCCACCGTCGCGCGGTTTTCAAACGGTTCGCCCGTTCTTCCGTCGTATAGCTGGATCTTGCCGTCTACGTTGCCTTCCTCGTTGACGAGCCCGCACTGCTGGAACAAAGCCTTTATATCCTGCTCGTTCGCGCCGTCGAACACAGGCGTAGCGACCTTCCAATCGAGCATATGTGCGATCAAACCGAGGTGGACCTCAAGCACCTGCCCTATATTCATACGCGAAGGAACGCCTAGGGGGTTGAGCACTATCTGAAGCGGCGTGCCGTCCGCCATAAACGGCATATCCTCCTTGGGGAGAACTCTGGACACGACGCCCTTGTTGCCGTGGCGGCCCGCCATCTTGTCGCCGACTGAAATCTTTCTCTTTTGAGCGATGTATACGCGCACAAGCTTGTTTACGCCGGGAGCGAGCTCGTCCTTATTCTTCCTCGTGAAGACCTTGACATCGACAACGATACCGCTCTCGCCGTTGGGCACGCGCAATGACGTGTCGCGCACTTCTCTCGCCTTTTCGCCGAATATCGCGCGGAGAAGTCTTTCCTCGGGCGTAAGCTCGGTCTCGCCCTTCGGGGTGACCTTTCCAACGAGAATATCGCCGGCCTTGACCTCTGCGCCCACCATGATTATACCGTCGGAATCGATATACTTAAGCACGTCGTCGTTGAGGTTGGGGATATCTCTCGTTATCTGCTCTTCGCCGAGCTTCGTGTCGCGGCACTCTATTTCATACTCTTCTATATGTATAGAGGTATATAAATCATCTTTTACAAGATCTTCGCTGATAAGAACGGCGTCTTCGTAGTTATAGCCCTCCCATGACATGAAGCCGATGAGCATGTTTCTGCCCAATGCAAGCTCTCCGTTATCGCAGGCGGGACCGTCCGCAAGCACGGTGCCCTCTTTGACGAGATTGCCGTTTTCGTCGTATTGAGGCGCGAACACCTTGTCGCCCTTGGACACTATCGGATGTTGATTGATGCAGGTGGATTGGTTGGACCTTTCGAACTTGCTCAAGATATAAGTATCCGTAGTGCCGTCAGCGCATTCGACGACTATCTTGTCGCTGTCGACGTACTTGACAAAGCCGTCGCGCTTTGCGATCTTCAAAACACCGCTGTCGTACGCGATCTTGTGCTCGACTCCCGTTGCGATCATAGGCGCTTCCGGTCGCAGAAGAGGCACTGCCTGTCTCTGCATGTTGGAGCCCATAAGAGCACGGTTGGTATCGTCGTTTTCAAGGAAGGGAATGAGCGCGGTCGCGATCGATATCAACTGCTTGGGGTTGACGTCCATATAGTCCGCCGTAAACTTGGGGACCTCGCGGATGTCGTTTTGTATACGGCAGTTGACGCGAGGACGCTCGAACCTGCTCGTTTCGTCAAGAGCTTCGTTCGCCTGCGCTATGACGTATTTATCCTCTTCGTCCGCAGCCATATATACGACTTCGTCCGTGACGACGGAATCAACGACCTTGCCGTCCGCGTCGTAGGTCTTTTCTATCTTGCGGTAGGGAGTCTCGATGAAGCCGTACTCGTTGACCTTTGCATAAGAGGACAAAGATGTGATAAGACCGATGTTTTGACCTTCAGGCGTTTCGATAGGACACATGCGCCCGTAATGGGAGTGGTGAACGTCGCGCACCTCGAAGCTCGCGCGTTCTCTGTTCAAGCCGCCGGGGCCGAGTGCGGAAAGCTTGCGCTTGTGCGTCAGCTCCGCTATAGGATTGGGCTGGTCCATGAACTGCGACAGCTGCGAGGAGCCGAAGAACTCCTTCACAGCGCTTGTCACGGGACGTATGTTTATCAAGGTTTGAGGAGTGATCTCCGCGTTTTCCTGCGCGGAAGCCATTCTCTCCTTTATCACTCTCTCGAGACGGGAAATGCCGATGCGGAATTGGTTTTGAAGCAATTCGCCCACGGCGCGCACTCGACGGTTGGAGAGGTGGTCGATATCGTCGCAGCTGCCGAAGCCGTGACGGAGACCGAGGTTGTAGTCTGCAATGGCTATGATGTCGTCAAGCGTGATGTGCTTGTAAACAAGCTCGTCCACAGAGGCCTTTATGGTCACGAGCAGCTGTCCCAAATCGTCGCCGCATTCGTCCATAATAGCCTTGAGGTTGGGGTAATAGACCTTTTCCAAAATGCCGAGCTCGCGCGGATTGCAGTCCACAAACGCGTCGAGGTCGACGGTGTTGTTGCCTATCGCCTTAAACTTGCACACCTTACCGTCGGAGTCGGTATACTCGAGGTAAACGACGTTGACCGCGTTGTTTTGTATCTCTTTGCCCTTCTCCTCGGTGACGATCTCTCCCTTGGTCGCAAGAATTTCGCCCGTCACCGCGCTGACCACGTCCTCCGCCAGCTTATAGCCGACTATACGCGTGCCTATGGCAAGCTTTTTGTTGTATTTGTAGCGGCCGACTCTCGCGAGGTCGTAGCGCTTATAATCGTAAAACGTGTTATGGATAAGCACGTTCGCGCCTTCGACGGTTGGCACCTCGCCCGGACGCAAACGGCGGAACAAATTCATTTTGCCTTGATCGACCGTCTTGCACTCCGCGTCCTTCTCGCAGGTCTTCACGATCATGTCGTCGCCGCCGAACAGCTCTATAAGCTCCGCGTCGGTGCCGATGCCGAGCGCGCGCAAAAGCGTGGTTGCGGTTATCTTTCTCGTCCTGTCGACGTGCACCCATTGGATGTCGTTGCCGTCCTGCTCGTATTCCAGCCAAGCGCCGCGGTTGGGGATGACGGTCGTCGCATAACGCGGCACGCCGTTTTTATCCAGCACCTTGTCGTTGTAAACGCCGGGGCTTCTCACAAGCTGGCTGACGATAACGCGCTCCGCGCCGTTTATAACAAACGATCCCGCGTCCGTCATGAGCGGGAAATCGCCCATAAATACCTCTTGCTCGACGACCTCGCCCGTTTCCGTATTGGTGAGGCGGGCTTTGACCTTGAGCGGCACCGCATAAGTAGCGTCGCGGTCTTTACACTCCTTGACGGAGTACTTGGGCTCGCCGTCAAAGCGGTGTGACAAAAATTCCAATTTCAATCTGCCGGCGAAGTCGACGATAGGGGAATAATCCTTAAAAACCTCGTCGATGCCCTCGCCTATGAAATTGGCATAGGAATTTTTTTGCACCTCAATAAGATACGGTATGGGCAGAACGTTTTTTATCTGCGAAAAGTCGCGTCTTTCCGTCGTACCGTACATTTGATTGTGAATTCTTTGGGACATTATATTCACTCCTTAAAAAAATTACCTTCCGATGCCGCGGAGCCGCGTTTTAAAAAATTTCCGACGCGTATATATCTCCTGCGGACTTGCATTTTCGATTGCCGATTGTTATAATATCTACAGTATTTATTATAACCCCCTACCCCCAAAGCCTTATGGCGTTGAGGGCAGGAATTGCATTATTGCGCAGTTTTCTATTGTACACGCATTTGTCAAGAGTGTCAAGCGGCTGAAATCAAGTTTTTGCGTTTTACGTAAACTTTTGCAAACATTTGTCGCAATTTGTTTTTTTACCTTAAAATTTACGTATCCTATTGCGCCCCCATGCGTTTGGCTGTATAATGACCGCAAGAAAAAACGGCGGGAATTATGAGAATAGACAAGTTTTTGAAGGTATCAAGAGTCATAAAAAGACGCACCGTAGCGCAGGAAGCGTGCGACGGCGGACGTATAGAGATAAACGGCAAGGTCGCAAAGCCGTCCAAAGAGGTAAAGACCGGAGACCGCGTATCCGTAAGCTTCGGCAATAGGACGATGACCTTTGAAGTGCTGTCCACCGACGAGCGCCAGACAAAACAAAGCGCGGAGACCATGTATCGCATTTTAGACGGAGACGGCGATTTATGAAAATAGAGGTTATCGTCACGGCGGGCGGCAAAAGCCAACGCTACGGCGAAAAAAACAAGCTTTTTGAAAAATGCGGCGACTCGTGCGTGCTGATAGAGGCGATAAAGCCCTTTTTGCAGATCCCGAACGTGAGCAAGATTATCGTGGGCATAGAGTCCTCGTATGCGGACGAATTTTTTGCCGCCGCCGACGCGGCGGGACTCGCGGAAGAAAAACGCATAGTGCTTTCGACAGGCGGAAGCTCGCGCACGCAAACGGTGAAAAACGCGACGGCGGCGATCGACGACGATACGGAATACATTCTTATCCATGACGGCGCGCGTCCGTTTGTGACGAAAGAGCTCATATCGCAGGTCCTCCAAAGCGCAGCGGACTACGGCGTAGCCCTTCCGCTGTTGCGTCTCACCGACGCTGCGGCGGACGTTTCCCGAGGCGTAGAGCCCGTAGACCGTGAGAATTTGCGACTTGTGCAAACCCCGTTTTGCGCGCGAAAGGAAATAGTTACTGCCGCATACTTACACGCACAAAACGCGTTTTATGATGACTTAAGCGTTATAAAAACATGCTTTTCGGGCGAAATAGGCATTGTCGATGGGGACAGAAACAATATAAAAATAACGTATAACGACGATATACGTGATAATGACCATATGCTTGCGGGATGCGGATACGACGTTCACCGCACAAAAGCGGGCGACGGCGTCAAGCTGCTGGGCATAGAGCTACCCTGCGATATGGCTTTTATCGCGCACAGCGACGGGGACGTACCCGCGCACGCTCTTATGGACGCGATACTCTCCGCAATAGGAGAAAAGGATATCGGCCATCTCTTCCCCGTGGACGACGCGAGATACGACGGCGCGGACAGCATGGAGCTTCTGCGCGCAGTCGTCCGCATCGCGCGCATGAAGGGATATGCGCCGTTTAACGCCTCCGTCACCGTAATAGCGCAACGTCCCTATCTATCGCCCTACGTCGACCGCATGCGAGCCTCGGCGGCTAACGCCCTCGGTATCGATACGACACGCGTCGGCATAAGCGCGACTACCAACGAAGAGGTGGGCGAGATAGGCGACGGGAAGGCGGTCGCGGCATATGCGACCGTATCTATGAAAAAAATCTCGCTCTGATAAACGCAAAAATATAAATAAAGCGGCATTGCCCCAGCAATGCCGCTTTAAGCTTTAAATCAGCCGAAAATGCGTCACGCGATAGCCGCGTTCAGCTTTTCTACGAGCTTATCGACGTCGATACCGTGTACCGCCGCCGCTCCCTCAAGCGTTTCGCCGTGAGCAAGCGTGCAATGCAGACAGTGCATACCGCTTTCCATGAGCACGGCGGCGAGCTTATCCGCGTCGCCCTGTTCAAGTATCTCGATAACGAGCATATCCTTTGAAATCATTTGCTTTTACCTCCGATATATTTCTGACGCGCGTTTTGCGCTAAAGTCACAAGAATATAATGCGCGCGCTCGCGCATTTTATCCGACCAACGACATTATAGCACATCGCCGCGCATTTTCAAGTCCTGCGAAATCTATTTTTATATTTAATCGTTTTTTATGATTTTGCATACAAAAAGCCTCGCCGTTTAAGGGCGAGGCCTTTTTCGATTTACATCAACCGTTCAACGTAAACGTCCACACTCCGGATTCTCTCTGGAACTGCGGCTTTGTCTGACCGGGCGCAACGACGATCACGTCTGTAGACTGCGGCGTATCCGTCGTCACTACACTACCGTTTCTCAACACGGTATACGTCGTCGCGGCGGTAGTGGTCAACACGTTGCCGCCCGCATCCACGACCGTACCGACCGCAGCGCACAAACGGAACTCGACCTTTCTTGCCCCGAACGACGGCAACGCTACTCTTGCAGAGGTTGACGTGAGCATGATCGGGTATGACGTAATCTGCGTATTCTTATTGCTTGCCGAATACACGTACACCGTGCCGTACCACACTATCTTGAGAGTATGCGTTTTGTTGTTGCTGTCGGTATAGCTATAGGTCGTCGGCAAAGTGTTGTCGCTGTCGCGCGGGCTTGTTATATCGATAGAAGTTACGTTGACGGGATCGGCGACCTTGAGCCTGACCGTGACGCGCTGTTGCCCTCTGATCTGTATCGTCGCTGTCTTTTTGTCTATGCCGCTGTTCCTGATCCCCGAGCTGGAAACCGTCCACTTCGTGCCGGCGGGCATAGATACGGACGAATATCTGAAGAGCTTGGATGTAACTATCGTAGCCTCATTCGCATAAGTCACCGTCACTTTGCCGTCCTTCCTTGCGAACGTAGGAGCGAACTCACGGAACGACACGTTGTAAGAGCTGGGTAGCGTAAGAGTCTTGCCGTTGTTGGGATCGACTGTGAACTCTTTATCATCTGCGCCTTCGGATCTCTCGCCCGTTTTGTTATCGACTCCGGTCGTCGCAACGCCGTCCTTATCGACATAAGTGGACAGCGACGCGGGAGAACCGGACGGAGTCGACATATAGTGGATGAACTTTCTGCTGACCGCAAACGGCAAATCGAACTCCTGCACGTTGCCGTCTTTGCCCGTGAGCAAAGCCGTGACGTAAACTATGCCTCCCTCGTATGACGGTCTGTATTTGCTGAAGCTCCACTTCAGCACACCGCCGTAAGCCGTTGACGTTGTATTGGACGGGGTCTTGTCCGCGACATAATAGGTTATCGTCGTATTTGTCTTCGTCTGCTCGCCGATATTAACACCGCTTGTGATAAACGTGCTGCCCTTAACGGAAACGCGAAGCATATCGGGCACCGTCGGCAACGAATAGTTGTATGCGTCGATAAGCTCTGCGTTGTCAAAGGTTGAGCTGTACGCGTCGCGATAACCTTTCTGTTGGCTCAAGGTCTTGCGCGGCGTCTCTTTGGTCGTATCCGCCGCAAGACCTTGCACGGAACGGTTTGCCACACGCACGGTCACCTTGAGGCGCTGCACGCCTATTTCGTTGTAGTTGTTGCCTCCGATCACGCGTTCGTGATCGTAAATACCGTCCGCATTGATATACGCATAGGCGACGAAGTCTCCGCCCGCATAGGTGACGTTCACGCTCGTGAAGTCCCACTGCACGGGTACTGTTATAGTTTCCGTCGAATTCGCCGCGGTTAACTTGACGCTTGTCGGGAAATTCTTATATGAGCCTATCTCGTCGTACGTCAACTGAACGTATTTGTCGTTCTCGAGCTTATACTCCGCTTTGACGTACTTGCCGCTGTCGAGCAACGTATATCTCTCGCCGCCGTACAAAGGACGCTGTGCGTTGGACAGTTTGACATATTCTCTGTTTGTAACGTCGTATCTGTAGTCGGCAATCTCATACTTGCCGTCCGCGAGCAGCGCATAGCGTTCGCCGGGATAATTGTTCGCCGTGATATTCCTTTCAAACGGACTCGCTGCAAACGGGTCTATGGTGAATATGCCCAGCTCCGCAATGTATCCGACGCCGCTGACCGCGCCCGCAGGCATGAGTCCGCTAAACGTGGAGGTTGCAGCCTTGCCGTCGTTGATATGGACGGTCACGTTCATATCCAACGAGCACTTGTTTCCGTCCACAAGGCTGGAGACCTTGGCCTTCGCGGTGGTATTGCCGCCCTTATAGCCGTATCTCGTTTCGCTCAAATCCCACTCTGCAGACAGATTTTGAGTCGTCACGTAGATGAAGATATACAAATCGCTGCTATCGTCGCTTGCGCGGTAGTGTCCGTCCTTGTATATCACCTCTCCGTCGTACTTGGAGTAGGAACGGCTTGACTTGGCGTACTTATAGAACGCAACCGTGCTGACGTCGCCCTCCGCAAACGCGCCGCCGTACACCTGATAAACTGCGTGATGTCTCTCCCAATTGGCGTCGTACGTCGTAGTTTCGCCCACAGCTCTGCCGTTGTTCCACCAATCCTCGGCGCTTATAAACTGTCCGCCGACGTAGTATGTGATAAAGCTGTCGTAGTTGTTTGTGTTGAACGCGCTGTTATTGCGGTTGCTCTCGTAGGGAGAGAACACATACTTGTAGTCGCCGACCGACATATCATTGTAAGCCACGTCGCTGTTGTTCACGGAAAGCGCGGATGCGCGCAACGTAAACGTGATCTCAAACGCGTCCATGACCTCGAAGCTGCCCTCGTGGGACGGGTCGCCGCTCCAGATATGAGCCTTGACCTGCTTGCTGAACGAAGCCGCGTTCGCCGCCAACTCGTCAAAGGAAGGCACGCCGTCGTAGGTGATATAGTACACGCCGGTGTCTCCGTTTGTGAACGTGATGCGTATTTTAGCGGGCAATCCCTTCTCGCCGACATACGAATAACGGTTGTAGAACACTATTTCTTCCGGCAAACCGGTGCCGTTATTCTTTGTTATCTCGATATATCTGCCGTCGTTGCGATTGCCGTGGCTGTCTACGCCGACAACCGTCCTTGTAACGCGACTTGCGTTGCTACGGTCGACGTAAAGCTCCGTGACGTTGCTGCGGAAGACAAATTCGGACGTTTTGAGCGTACGCTCGAGGACCGTTACGGGCAGGTTAAATCTCTGCGTGGCGAGGCTCAAGCGCTCTTCGCTCGGGCAGGTCCAACCGTCGTCGCCGGTCGTCTTTCTCTTGTACGCTTCATATTCTTCCACCTTGACGAACGCGGGATTGTCGATACCGTCGTCCGTGATGTCCTTGCGCACGTACGCGCCATTAATGTTGTAAACAGGCACCATAGAAGTCGCCATATAGTTGAGATCGCTCCTGCCAGACGCAAAGACTTTGTTGAGAGACGACCAATCGAAGTATGCGACGAACTCGGTCTTTTCAACGCCCTCGTCCGCGCGCGTCTTAACGGTAAGCGCCTCCGGCAAATAGCTCGGATCGGAATGCAGGAATGTGTCGAGCACAAGCGAACGGTAGCCGTAATCGGCGACATAGTAGATCGTCCTGTCGACAATGTAAACGGTGACCTCGGTATGCTCTTCCATGACGTTCGCGCCGCCGGGATAGGTGAACGTGACGTTTATAGTATAGCTATAGCCGAAGTACTTGGAGATATTGGCGTAGAAGTCATCGTCGTTTGCAAGCGCTTTATCGACTTGCGCGAGCGAATAAGTCGCCTTGACGTCCGTGACGTAGTCGTTGCCGTCGCTGCCGACAACGTTTACGCTTGCCGCCGCGCCGGAAGCGAACAGCGTGCTTTCGACTCCGTACGGGTCGAGCAGATACGCGCTTCCGTTTGCCAGACCGCTTATCTTCGCGCCGTCCACCTTGACGTTGACTTCAACCGTGCTGACAAGATGCTCGCTCGTTACGGTGAGCGTCATGACTCCGTCAAAGCCCGCGTTGGTATACGTATCGCTCCAGGCGAGCGCCACGTCTATGCTCTTGCCGCCGACACGGAGCACGCTGTTTCTCGGCAGACCCTTGTAGAAGTTGTTCGCCGTGAGGTGCATGCTCAAGCCGTCTTTCGCGTTACCGTCAAAGCCCTCGAGCGTATAATCGTTTGTTATCTCGAACGCCTGCGTGCGTTTGATGCTTACTATCGCGCCGTTAGCGCTCACCAAAACGGTGTACGTTCTTTCAAATCTGCCCGCGGCGATTTCCTCTGCCGTCGGCATATCCTTGCTTTCCCAACGCACGGGCACGTCGATCGCGCTGTCGCCGTTTGCATATTCCACCGTAGCGGTCGATGCGAACGTAAATTCGTCAAACGCGTCGTAAACCGTCTGCCCGCCGTTGTTGAGCGTGATGTTGACCACCTCGTCGTCGGCGTTCACAAGATAAATTCTCGCCTTAAACGTACCGTCCACGGGATAGCGAAGCGTTGTGCCGTCGAAGAAGCTGTATTCTCTTTCGACATACTTGTTGCCGTCCTCGTCGGTCATGATCTCTTGAGAGGCGGGAGAATTGTAATCCGTCCAGGTCATGCTCGCTCTCACGGGATCTTTGCCCTCTTTTGTTGTAAACGTCCCGAAGTCGGGCAGTATCCACGCCTTGTGCACGTCGTAATCGAACGTGAGTATATTGTCGCCGTAGCCGCCGACGCTGCCTTGCATGTCGGTGAGCGTGGTGTTTTCAAATACGCCGTCGCCCGCAAAGCTGTAATCGGGGATATTGACCTCGACACGGATATTGCTGTTGCCTATGATGCCGTGCAGATACACGGAGTTGACGCCGAAGATATTCGCGTTTGCAAGCTCGACCGCGGGGTCGGTATCCCAGGATTGAATGTATGCGATATAGGAGTCTCCTCTCTCGCCGGGGGTGAGCTTGACGTATGTTCCCGTCGCGCCGACAAGCTTATAATCGCCGCTCGCGTCGTTGGGCGTAGCCTGTTGCATATAGCGGTCGCCCGTGAAGCTCGAAAGCTCGTTTTGCGGTATTGCGACGTATTCGCCGTTTTCGTCGAGCTTAAATTTGCCGTCGTCGCTCTTGACGTACTCCACGTCGAAGCGTCTGCCAATAAACGTGCCTCTTGCGAGGTTGACGAGCACCGCGGTGCCGCGGAACGGATCGTTCCAATATGCCTCGCCCTCGTTGCCTGTGCCGAAGTACGCGTCTCTCGAGGCGGCAAAGCTTATCGGGTCAATGCCGTACGCCACTGCCGTCGCGCCTTCGCCGACGATGTGGGTCTGACCGTATACCGTGCCGGTGTAATAGGACGGGTCAAAAATCTTGCCGCTTGCGATAAGCGCCTTCTTCTCGTCCTCCGTCATAGAGTAGATATCCTTACCGGCCTCCGCGTCGTAGAAGAAGTTGACGGACACGATCTCCTGTCTTTCGACGGTGAGCTTGAGCGCTATCGTCTGCATGACGTATTTCGCGTTGCCGAATTCATCCACTCCGTCGGGCACAAGTCCGATCTTATTGCCGTCCTTGCCGCCGTCGGTGACGTAAGCCTCGACCTTGGCGTAGATAGTGCCGCCGCCGTAGATATTGTCAATGCGCGCGCTTTCCTCCATACCTTGGTTGGAATAGTATCTTACGGTCGACCAATCGGGATACATTGCGTGAGTGATACCGCCGTTGTTGAACTTGATATTAAGGCTCTCGTACGCCTCGCCCTCGAACCAGACGGGATTGAATGTATCCTCGTGCGCGACCGTGAGGTCGTATTGATCGGCTTTGAGCGACGTTACGTTGATGCGCACGTACTGCTGCTGATAGCCGCTGAATTGAGTGCCTATCGTGATGCGCGCATACAGCGGATACAGCACGTTGGAGTAACCGTTGTAGTTTATCGCGTTCTTTGAAACGGGATACGCGGTATTGTCGTACGCGCCCGCATAGTCGCCGTTGACGTAGATGAACGGAGCCTCGACCTTAAGCATATCGCTGCCGACAGTGAGAGTCCTTTGCTCGGTCTTGCCGCTGACGGCGGCGACGTTTATCACGATATCCGTTCCGTTTGAAACGAGCGTATCGCTGTTGAGCTCAACCGCCGAATACGGGTCGAAGCTGAACTCCGTCGCCATGGACTCGAACTTATAAGAGGACACCACGATCGTGACGGGCACCGCTTGCGCGACGTAGCCCGCGTCGGCATGCAAGCTGTCGGTATCGCCGACGAAGCCGTATTTGCTCTTCTGATCGTCGCCTATCTTTATTTCCGTCGACTTTTTGCTGTCTGCGGTGATTACCTTAAACGTGTCGCCGCCGACATAAGCGGTCACTGTAGCCTTGATACCCTCGAAGTAGTTTATCGTCTTCTTGCCGTCCTTGACGGTCGTGAGCTCGTCTATCTTCTTTTGCAGCTCCGTAAGATCCCACTTGACCTGATAGCCGCTGAATGCGGAGCCGTTGCCCGCCCATGTGCCGTTCAAGGTGTTGAAGCCGTTGAGGTAGGAGGTCAGATCGAAGGACGCGCTTGTGAGATCGAGAGGATTGATCGTGAGACGGGACTCGTAAGAACCGTCCTTATTGCGCGTCGAGGTGAGATCGAGCGTGGTGCTTCCCTTTCTGATAGCCGTAACCGTGCCGATCTTATAATCCGCGACGTTGACGTTCAAAGTGCCCTTCGCCTCTGCGGACAAGCCCCATTGATAGCTGAAGCCTACCTTGAGGGTCTTGCCGCTCCAATCGTAGGAGCATGCCTCGACGTCCCAATTTATCACGCCGATGGGGAAGTTGGCCTTGCTTGCCGTCGAAGTCACGCTCGGCATGAGGTAGCGGTCAATCACATAATAGTTCTTATTTGTCTTCCTGTCGTTGAAGATGACATAGCCCTCGCTGTCCACGGAATAGTCGCCCGTGAAGGGATTGGTGTAGTTTTCCGCCTTCATCAAGCCCACGTTGTACGCCGGGAAGAGCATATACGTGCCGCCGTCGTCGTTGAGGACGTTCACGGTTTGCAGCTTATAGCGATTGCCTGCCTGCGCTGCCAACTGCTCTGCCGAAAGACCTGAAATAGACCTATACGCAGGATTGACCGTCGACGTAGACGAGGCATAATAGTCGCCCTCTCCGTCCTTGACGTATTCCTGCTTGGTGCCCAACTGCGTGAGATTGAGGTTGGTAAGCACTCTCTTGTTGCCGGAAACCGTGCTTGTGTTTTGCATAAACACCGCATATTGCAGCTTGCCTTCCTCGTCATGCTTTGCCGTGCCGAATACGCGCTTTGTGCTGTCGCCGTTGAACTTCATCTGCACAAGGTCGGGCAGCTGCACGCGATAGGAACCGCTGTTGTTCTTCTCGCGGATGTCTATGCCGATAGTCTTCGCGGTATAGCTTGATGTGCCGTTGCCCGTGCCCGTTCTGTCGAACGCCTTGACGTCGAGCACGCCGTTTTCGTCCCTGTTGATTGCGTAAGTGTCGGACAGATATACCGGTATCGCATATACCACGGAGTTGAGCGCATAGCCGTACACGTATCCCGCAAGCCTGTCCTTATTGAGCGCTGCTGCCGTGAGGTCCACGGAGGACGCGTCCCAGATGATATACGTGCCGGGCGCGACGTTGTAGTCAGTCGCGGCGTAGCTGACGTTGCCGTTGCCGAACCTGACGTTTGCCATCTGCGGGAAGTACGTCGGATCCGTGAAGTATTTGTCGGTGAGATATATTGTCGAGCCGTCCTTCGCGCCGCCCTGCATCGTGCCCCTACGGGTCGCGGGGTCGGTGATGTTGATACGCGTCGGAGGCGCTACGCTGTCTGCCAGCGCGGTCGCCGTATCGGAATCGTCAAAGGTGAGCAACGGTGATTTTTCCGAGGTGCTGACAGTGCTGTACGGCGTAATGCGCAGCATGAAGAAATCCCATGCGGACGACGTCAAATCATTGTTTGCAACCGTTTCAAGCGTGTTGCGCGTGCCTGTGGGCTTGTACCCGAGCTTCTCGGTGCCTATCTTGCCGGGGCCCGCATTATACGTCATCGACGTGCCGTCGCCGTTCTTCCTGCCGTTGACCATCAGCTCTATCGCCTGTATGCCGGGATTCATCGTGTAGGTCGAATCCAAGCCGTAGTTGCTCGGCGACGGGTTGAGGTCGATGTAGATATTGAGCGTCGGGTCGATTGTACCGCTTGAGAATGGCAGCGGCAATATGCTGCCGATCAGCTTGGACAGGTTCTGGACCGTATCGCCCGCTATTGACAATAATAAATCCACAGTACTACCTGGGACGGGCAAAAGCCCGCTCTTCAGAAGACCGACGACCAACGTATAAGGAATGCTGCGCATATAAGGCTCTATCATGCACGCCTTGTCCCACGTCGACGCGCCGTCCTTGCGCATTGTCTCCAAAGAACTCGTGATAGAAGCATAATTTGGCGCGACGGTCAATGATTTGGAAGTGCCCGTAGAGGTCGTGTATTTGACCGTGCGATTGCCCATCGTCACGGTATTGTCGCCCTCTGTCGGCTTTGCATATGTGGCTTTGGGATTGTTCTCCATATCCACAAAATAATTGTCCTTAATTCCCAAAGAATCGAGCAAGCCGAGCACAATGCAGTCCACCATGAGAATAAGCTCGTTGTATGCGTCGGGGTCAAGCGTTATCTTTGCGGAAATGAGTCCCGCGCCCGTACGGCCGCTCATGCTGGAGGAGGTCATGCCCGCGTAATAGGGCTGATAGCCTGATTTGGTAAACAGGTTGAGCTCCACCTTCTTGATAAGTCCTTCAAGGTTCGCGCTGTACGAATATGAAGAGCTTGTATCCGTTTCGGTTGTCGGAGCCTTATGGTTGTAATCGTACTTGTCGCCGTAAGTGTACTCATTGTTGTCGCCGTCCGTGGGACCCGCAAGCTTAAGCGGGAACGTGCCCTTTATGAAATCGTTCAGATCGTCGAAGTCAAGATACTGCTTGATAGCGCCCAACTGATCGATATTGTTAAGGAAAGAGCCGCCCACCGAGATATTGCGCAGGAACACCTTGTTGCCGCCGACGACGATCCCGAGGCCCGGAGTCCCGTTGGGGCTGTTGTAATCGGGTCTTTGCGCGCGCAGATCAAGGAAGAGCTGATATGCCTGTCCTTTCTTATCGGCGGAGTTGGCATAGTCATACGACTTGACAAGCGGCAGCGTGACCGTCGCGGCTTTGTGCGTGGTCATTGACTTGAGACCAGTGAATACGTTTCTGCTCGCATAAACCGCATTCCACAAATAGCTCTGTATCTCTATATTGAGGTGCGGGTTGATATTGTCCAGCAGGTTTTGCACAAGGGACATCATGCCCGCGGTGTTGGATATGGTCAGTCCCGCGTATCCGCCCGCGTTTATCTCGTCCATGACGGTGGTAGCGTCAAAGAAACCCTTGCCTACAGCCAACTCTATGGGATTGATGGATATCGTCATCGACGTGCCCACGTTGTCGAGAAGCGCGCCTATAGCGATCCTGTCTATGCCTTTTGCGCCGAACTCGAGGCCGAGGTCGATGCTCTGGATATCGGGCAATTCAAACGGAAGATCCACGCCGGCAAGCAACGTGTTGATAAGGCCCATATTGAACGACGTGCCTATCCTGCCGTTGCTCAAGTTGATCTCGAGGGACAGATCGGTCTGCTCGTTTGCGGATGCGTCGGCTGCCGCGTCTTTCGCGCCGTCGCCGGACGCCGCGGAAGCCTCTGCGGAGGTGTTTGCCTCCTCATAAGGTCTCGCGCCGAGCAAGCCCGCGATACCCTGCACCTTGAGCTTGCCGAGTCCGAGTCCGCTCAAGTCGAGATATATCGCGTCGGAATAGATATTGCCGTTCGTGCCCAACTCGTATCTTCCCGTCGTCCTGTTGTAAACCAACTTGGAGCTGCCGAGATAATACGCCTTGAGAATATCCTTGTTCAAGGGCTCGCCGGCGCTCAACGTGATCGCCAGATCGCTGTGGAGTATGCCGCCAATGCCGTACAGCATGACCGCGCCCAGATTTACGTTGCCCTGTATGTCAAGATTGAGCACTACGCCGTTGGGATCCGTGCCCTCGCCGAAGACAAGGCTTATTGGCGACAGCACAAAGTAGTGCGTCGCAAGATCTTCTCTGTCGGTCGGCTTATACTTCTGATCTTTGTCGTCCTTATCGTAGTAGAACCACTTGCCCTTGTTTGCCTCGAGCTCCTTCTTCTTGTCATCGCTGTTTGTGGAGAACTTCCGGAAGTTGCCGAATATCTCCGTGCCGTTGAGCAAGGTGCCCAAAAGCGTATTGGTAATCCAGCCGGACACGCTCTTGTTATACTTCTCGTCTGCGGACGTGAGACCCGCCGAGTTTATCTTCACCTTCATGCCGAGGTGCAGACCTATCGTGGGCAGGTTGAGCAGATCGAGTATGTTCACGTCCTCGCCGCTTATGAGCGTGCCGATATTGAGGCTGCCGATTTCGGTATAAGCAGTCTCGTCGCCGCGCTTCGTCTTCATCGTCGCGACGCCGCCTTTCACGTCCTTTGAAACATTGGGCATAGGCAGATCGAGGCACATATACAGCGCGTTGTCAAACTTCAGATTGAGGCTTATCGTCGTCTTGTTTTGATTGTCTGTGGAGAAACTGAACAGTATATCGCCGATATCGGGCAATAGATCCTGCGTAGTATCCATGCCGCGCACCTGCATTATCTTCTTATAAATGACGTTGACAAGCTCTGTGTTTATCTGCAGCAATATCTTGCGCGGATTGAACATGAGGATAAAGTACTCCCAATCCTTCTTGAGAGAGTCGAGAGCCGCGATCTCGTTCTTGCCCGCGGTCACGGCTTCCGCCGCAGGTTCGGCCGCGCTGTCGCCGCCCACCTTGTCGAGCAAGCCGCCGAGCACGTCCTTAAGCAAGCCGTTGAGACCGAGGTTTTTGAGCTTGATCTTCGCCGTGTTGCCCAAAATACCGCTCAAGTCGACGTACAGATTGTCCATCATCACGTCCTTGCCCGAGCTGTCCTTATCCATCTCGCGAATGAGATAAATGCCCAGCAACGTCTTTTGCGGATTGCCTTGGAAAGCGTATTTGACAAGCTGTATGGACGCGTTGACGCCGTATGTGGCAAAGTCGATCGCCGCCATCAGATCCAGCTTGAGGAACGCGCTGCTGTTGTTGCCCAGCTCGCCGTCGATATTGAGGAGCAGCTTCGTCTTGAGACTGCCGCCGTCGGAATTGCCGTTGACAAGACCTATGATCAAGTCAAGCACCTTGGACAAATCTATCGAATTGCCGTCGTCCTTGCTTCCGCTGCCGTACAGCCACACGTTGACGCTCATCGACAGCATTGCCTTGAGGTCCTTTACCTGCACGTATTCGTCAAACGTCTTTTCGCCGCCTTCCGTCTTGGAAGTGCCCATCGTTGCGAGCTTGTTGAGAGAGAAGGGCTTGTTGACCGCAACGTACAGGTCGTGCAGACTTGCCGATATCTTGAAGTCGCCCAGACGTACGTACGCGCCCGTGCTGCCCTCCGCAGGATCGAAGCTTGGATCTTTAGTATCAAAGTCCGCGGGCATATCGTACGTCGCGCCCTTCCATGCGGAATACGCATAGACCTTGAGCGCATATTCGTCCGTGGACAAAAGCACGTACGTGTTGGCGTCGATATGGTCGGCGTCATATTCCTCGCCCTTGTGAACTTCAGGGTCGAATTTCGTGTGCGAGCCGTCCTCGTTCTCAACAAATCTGTCGCCCGTCCAATTCGCGCCCGTAACGCCGTTGTCGAGATACTTGCCGTTTTCGCCGTATTTCTCGTTGTATTCCTTGACGGAGATATAACGTCCGTCCACCTTGCCGTTGTCGCCGGCCTTGAAGCCGAGATTGACGTCGATCGAAGGCGCGCTGCCGGAGAAGTTTATCGTGATGCCGCTCGTCGTGCTGTCGTCGGAAACGAACATCTTGGGCAGGAAGTCGCGTATGTTCTCGAGCGCGGAGCTGTCCGAATCCGCAAACATCTCAACCAAAGAAGCAAGCAGATTTTCGTTGAGCCCCAAAATCAGATAATCTCTTGTGAACAGCAAGCGGCCGATGAGCACGTCAAGCACGCTCCAGATATTCTCAGGCAGTATGCCGGAGTTTATTTCATCGTCGACTACCGCCGCCGCGCCCGCGTCCGTGCCGTCGCCGAAGAGCAACGACAGATCCAAGCCGTCTATCATGCCATAGGAGAAGAAATCGCCCAGATTCACGATGTCGCCTATTGCCTTCGTGTCGAGATAGGCATACAGTCTGTGAACGTTCTGCTCGTCCTTCTTCACTTCCAGCCACAGCTTCGCTTTGGCGGTCATGGGTTTACCGTCATCCTTCACGTGCAACGTAGAAGTATACTCGAGCTCCAGATAGATCTGCGCGCCGTCGAGCACGTCGAGCAAGCCGACGTTCTTGTCGCCTGCGATGAGCTTCACTGCGTTTTGCATAGGCAGATACGCCTTAAGCGCGCCGCCGAGAGATATCTCGCCGTCGTATTCCGCGTCGTTCATGAGCGAAGCGATGAGGAAGTACATATACTCGCTGATATCCGCACCGAGGAAGCTTGTCAGTTGATACGTGAAGTTTATCAGGTCCTTCGCCTTTATGGAAAGGTCGATGTCGATGCCCAGCTCCACATATTTCAAGCCGCCGAGCATGCTCGTCATATCCAATTTCGCGCCCGAAAGCAGGTCGTTGAGGTCTATAGACAGAGCCTCCGTATAACGGCTGAAATTGCCGTCCGCCTTAAACGCCTCGACTTCCTTGCCGTACTTGTCGGCCTCCGCCCTGTCGGTATAACCGTCGCCGTTGTCGTCTATGGGCAGGAACGCGACGAGCAATTGCAATTCCTCGTTCTTCGGGTCTTTTATCTCCTCATCTGTCGCTTTCCTGTACTGCAACGTGCCTTCGCTTGTGTCCTTGATGCACACAACGAGCTTGTCCTTGTTCGCGGCGTCGTTCTTTTCGGCGTCGGTCGCCTTTCTGTATTGCAGCTTGCCCTCGCCGGTATATCCGTCAAGCAGCTGCTTGCTTACGGCGACGTAGTTTGAATTCTTATTGACCGCAAAGAGCTTGCCCGTGAAGTTTGCAAACGCTTCGCTGTCGCAAATTTCTCTGTACACGGACGAATGCAATCTCGTCTCCACCTGGTTGATAGGCACGTGGCGTCCGTTTTCGTTGAGCGCATACAGGATCCCGAGCTTATCCGCGTTCGTATTGTATCTGTCGTCGTGGACGGAGCCGAACGCATATCTGTTTTCGTCAAGCAGCTTGCTCATCGTCTCGGGTGCCTTTGAATAGCGTTGCGGCGCGCCCTCGAACGGCGCGAACCTGCGTCCGCTGTAGTTTGCGTCCGTTATAGCGACGATCATTCCGTCGTCGTTCAGCATAAACTCGCCGTCTTCATCCTCGCGGTATTCCACCTCGTCCGCGTCCTTATAGAGCTTGACGAAGTTGGCGGACTTAAAATCCTTGCCGTAGCTGCCCTTCTCGTCGTAATAGAAGTTGGCGTGATAGAAGATATCGTTGCGGTCGGTGAGCACCTTATTCATATCCGACTCCACGCCGAATACTATGGAAGACGAGCCCTCGCCGCCGTTGAGCCCCTGTATCGCAAGGCCTGCGTCTATAATGGGAGTCTCGCCGTCCTCGCTGAACAGCATCGCGCCCAAAGCGAGACTGTACGGGTTCAAATCCGCCTTGACGTAGATCTTTGCGTTGGGCAGCATTTCGCCGATGTTCTCCATATTGGGCACAACGTTTTGCAACACCGCGCCGAGGAAGCCCATCGTCATGTTGACCGCTATCGCGTTTGTAAATATGTTGAGATACAGCGTAGTGGCATTGGGGTCTTGCCCGTTCGCATACTTGTCGCCATCTACGCTCTCGTCTCCGCCTTCGTTATCGCCGTCCGCGGCGGCAGCCGCTTCGACGCTCGCGTTCGCGTCTTTGTTTATCAAGCCGTTGAGCACGTCTTCAACGGAATATCTGCTCAAATCCACGTAGATTTTCGCGTCCTTGCCGAGCAACCATTGCAAATCGACATAAAGACCCGCTTTGCCCGTATCTTCGTCGCGGTCGTAATACAACCCTACGATGTGCGTCAGCGAGCCGTCTCCCTGTTGATTCCACGCGTCGATAGCGACGTCGAGGTCGTGCACAGTGAGACCGAATTCCGGATAGACCGACAGCTCGAAGGTCAAGTCGATACGGATCGTGAAGTAAACGGTAAGCACGTTGCCTTCCTGCACCTGTATCATCGCGCCCATGTTGCCGAGCAAACCGCTCAACACTTCGTTGACGGGCTCTTTCACGCCGTTGTAATTGTCGTCGCCGAGCTTGGAATTCGCCCATACGTACAGCTTATTCTCTTTCTTGAGCGCGTCCGCGTCGTCGTTTGCGCCGAGCTGCACGTATTCGCCTTGATATCTCTTGAACAGTATTCCGTCCAAAACATTAGCAGGCACGTCGTTGCCGCCGTTCTCGGGATGCAGATTATTGTACAGTCCCTTATACGTATCGTACGGGAAGTAGATCTTGCCCGAGCGCACGTAGAAGTTGCCGTTGAGCGTAAACGACAGATAATATAGCTCGTTTATAGATACATAATCCTCATAAGGATAATTCGGATATTTCGTCTTGTCGCCGAAGTTCGGCTTCACGATATCGCTCTGTTGTATGATGCGTATGGAATAATCGTCCGGACCGAACTTATCCGCTTCGTCGGGGTCGATGATCATCCACTTACCCGTACCGTTTGCGACGTTCTTATAGGCGTACCTTCTGTATATGTATTGACGCTGTATCTTCACATACGGACCGTCTTTTTCTATTGCCACATAGTATTCCTTTCCGCCGTTTGCGATTTCCGCGAGGAAGTCGGGGAATTGATCCGCCGTCGTTGCGGCAGGCACATATCCTCTTTCGCCGTCCAAAATCATAAGCGTCTCGAGGTCGATCGGATAATACTCGTTAAGATACTCGTAATAACGCGGGCTCTCGAAATATGCCTGCGTAGAGAACGAGCTGTTGCGGTAATAGTCGGATATCCACGACACAAGGCCGTCGCTCTCCTTATCCTCGCTGGTAAACGAATATTCGTTTATCTGATGATAACGCGCGCTGACGGGGATGCTGGTCACGCCGTAGTCCGCCGCCTCGCTGCCCTTCACGTATTTAAACTCTACCGCATCGAACACGGGGAAGTTGATATCGAGAGACACCTCGTAATTCCAAAGATACAGATCAAGTGAAATGAACGGATAACGGGTATCAAGCTTTTCGACGCAATACAGATTTTCCATGCTGGCGCGCGTATACTTGCGCTCTTGGTCGATCTGAACGTCATCATCCTCAAACGCCTCATCCTTGACGATTGTCGCTATCCTGTAGAGCACGGGAAGATCTATGCCGTAAACGCGCTTCGCGTCCGCATTGGTCTGCGCCTGTCTGCGCTGCAGCTCGTTGGCTTCGCTATACAGCACGAAGCTGTCCGTCAAGTTGCCTTGTCCGTCGAGAAGTCTTATATAGACGGGCACCGATTTGACGTTGTAATAGAACGCCTTGCCCTCCGCAACTTTTTCGTCATAGAGCTTCTTCTCGTTCGCGCTCATCTGCGCCGTCAACTCGAAGGCGCCGTCCTCCGCGACGTAATACGAGCCGTTTGCGTCCGGCGTGACCTCGAAGCGGTACGGAGAAGCAGCCATGGTCTTGACGACCTCTTGTTGCTTCTTGATACGCTGCTCGAGCGTGACCTTGCCGTCGGTGACGTCGTCCATCGTCGGAATTCTGTCGACGATATCTTTTACGTTCGTATACGTATGCTTCGTCATGTCCGTAAATAGCGTAAGACTCGGTTTGTTGGCAAATTCCGCCTCGAATTGGATCGCGTCCTCGCCCATCACAAGCTCGAGTATCTTGTTGATATAATTGGGATTGACAAGCGCCTGCACGTATCTGGAGGTTATGCTGAAGCCGTACAGGAACGTCCTTATGTATCCTAGCAGGCTTTCATCCTTTATCAGCGGGAATATGTCGTCTTCGGCAGAATTCGCGTCGTCGGCAGCAAACATCGCTTCCGTCTCCTCGGAACCGATAATGCCGGAGAGCAATCCGCGCATAGTGGCGCTGTCGACGGATATGCTCGGCATGTTGAAATAGCTCAAGTCGATATAAATGCCGCCGCCCACGCGCTTAAACTCGCCGTAGGGATTGGGATAGCAATAGCTGGAGTCGTAAGAGTATCTTTCGCCCTTGTATTGCGTGCCCGTGATAGTCTTATAAAGTCCGTCCTTATCGCGGAAGTACGCGCCGTATTCCGTCTCGAAATAATGGTCGTATCTGTCGTCGGGATGGACGTATTTTTCGTTAAGCTCGGTCTTTTCCGCATCCTTGAATTGAGTCTTTTCTTCTTCGGTCAACAGCTCGAACGTGCCGCTCAACATATAAATTCCCAGCAAATCATGGAAATCGCTGTCGTTACCGCCCTTGGTCTGCAAAACTATCGAGAGGTTGAAGAAGCTAACCAGATCGGACAGCAGCTCGGACATATCGATGTTATCCTTGTTTTCGATGATCTTGGCCAACAGCTCGAGAGTATCCCACAAAGACATCTCTCCGAAGAAGATATCGTCGTCGTCCGCGTATTTGACAAGCTGCGTGCGCGCATAATTGACAAGCGCCATGCTCTGCAGATCCATGTTTATGACGGCGCGGATCTGACGGTTTACGTCGCCGCCGTCATCCGCCTGCGAAATTATCTTTATAAGGTCTTCGGACTGCATCGACGGTATAAACGCGGCGATGATCTCGCTCAAGTCTATGTCGTTGTTCTCGCCCGTCTTGAAACTTGTGGTTATATCGATGACCTCCGTCAGCTTTATGCGGTCAAGGTCGCCGAAGTTGGTGTACTGCGCAAGGTCTTCGCCGCCGAGCGAATAGTTTTTGGAATTTGTGAATTGCAAATCCATATCGCGTATGCCAAGCGTGAGCCCGAGGTTGAGGTCGTACTTTCCGCCGTCGCCGACAAAGCCGTTATTTGCCACCGCGCCCGCCTTAAACAAGTAGATAACGTCTCCCGTTTGTATCGGATATATGGCGGAACCCATGTTTTCGCTGCCGCCGCCAGCGGGATTGTCAAGCATTTCGCGCAGATAGAACGTGCCCTTTTTGCCAACGTTCGGGTCAAAGAAAACCCTGTATTTGACGTACAGCTCGGTCTCGTCAAACTGCTCGTCGGGTCTTGCCACGCGGAAGTACGTGCCGTCCTCGCCGAGCACGTAATAACCGCGTTGAGTGGACTTGGTCATATTGTCGACCTGCACGCTCTGTCCCTGTCTTCTGAAGACAAAGTATCTGTTGTTGCTGTTGACGTCAAGCAAGCGGTTTCTTACGTGCTCCTCCGGAGTACTGTCGCGGGTATCCGTGACGGTCACGGGATTTGTATATCTGCCGCCGTCGAGACCGAGCCCGACCTTCGCCTCGAGGTCCAGGCCGTCGGAGGTATTGAGCTTGATTTGCAAATTGCCGTTTATCTCATCGTAGAACAGGTCCTTGATATCGAAGCCGAGCAAGCTTTCGGGGATATATTCCAACACCGTCTTGAACAGCTTGTCTCCCAACGCTATGGTAAACAAATCCTTGTTGAACAACAACGAGAGCGCAAGGTTCTTGTTGCTGAAATCCGCGTCGCCTATCGCTCCGGATACGCCGTCGGCAACGCTGCCGTCCGCAGCGCTTCCCGTAGCCGCCATAGCGTCCGTTGCCACGTCGGTTCTCCTGTTGTCGCCGCCCGCGACGAACACATCCGCCAGATCCGCGGGATCTTTGGGAAGTATCGCGTCTATGATATCCTTCACGTGCACGTCGTCTATGCGCATTCTCGGGATATTGAACATATCAAACAGGTCGATAAACACCGACGAGTTAACGTAGTAAATTCCCGCCCACTTGACGTCGTATCCGCTTTCCGTCACAGAGTACAGCTCAAGCTTAAGCTCGGACGTCGAGAAGTCGCCTATGTCAAGCAACAGACCTACGTCAAGCCTGAAGTGCGCGGAGGATTTGCCGTTTGACGTCGACGGAAGCTCTACCTTCACGCCCGCCACGTTGCCGAGTATGCCGCTTATGATCTCGCCGAAGTCGATCGTTCCTTCCGTCATGCTGAAGTCAAGCTCGACGGAGAATCCGACGTTAATGATTGTATCGTAAAGCGGATTGCACTCCATATCGTCAAACTTGGCTTTGGTCTCTTCCGGCAAATCGCTGCGATACTGTACAAGTATCGTCTTGCCGTTTTCGTCCTTGCTCTCGATGTTGTGCACCTTTTTGTCGTTGATGCAATCGGGCAACAGCTCGATGCCTGCGCCAAGGTCAAGGTCGAGTCTGCCCAACCTCAAGCCCATGCTCAAGCAGCCTGCGGTGAGGTCCAAGCCTATCATAAACTCTTCAAGGTTGCCGTAGTTGTTTACCGTGCGGTAATACTTGCCCTCGGGGTCCTTGACCCAGCCGTAAAGACGGGATTTGAGACCCGTAACGAGAATGTAATTGCCGTTGTAATTGACGTATCTGCGATCGCCCTCCTCGTTTACGAAATAATCGGAGGTCTCGTCGCCCGTTTCCGAAGTATACAAATTGTACACGCGCAATGAGACGGGTGTGTCATAACCGTCGAGCTGCGCATAGTACACGTTGTTGCCGGAAATATCCTTTGCTTCCGCAACGCGACTTATCAAAGCGAATTCGACGCCGTTGTAAATATAGGTCTTGCCGTCCTCGTATTTGTCCGCAACGATTTGATTTCCCTCGTCGTCAAGCTTATATATCGTAGTATAGCTCGCTCTGAAATACTGCGGCTTGCCGTCCGCGCCGGTCGCCACGTAATACTTGTCAAGCTCAACGTCGACATAGGTGTTTGCATCCTCATAGAAGCTGTATTTCTCGTCCGCGTACTTGGAATCCGGCTTTTCTTCGTCGGTCGCAAGTCTGTCGATAAGTATATACGCGTCGTCGACCTTCACATAGGTCGCGCCCGCCGTATATTCGTCGACCTTCGTATACTCGCTGTCCGCGCCCTTTTCAAATATATCGGTCGTCTTTGCTCTGAACAGCTTCTGTTCTTCGCCTATGGTCGCGACATAATATACGTCTTTCTTTGTCTTTTCCCATTCCTCTCTTTCCGCGTCGTCTTTGATCTTGGATATTGGCGCATAGTCGACATTTCCGTATTCAAAGCCGAGCGTGAGCTGCAATACGTCGAACACGTCCTCGATAGAGCCGAGGTCCGGGAACATCGTCGCAAACACAAACGCTATAAGAGAACGGGTTATTTGGATCTGGAACGCTTCGTCCGAATACACGAGCGCGGCGATAGCTGCCCGCGTCGACTGCTCGAGCGCTTGAGTATCGTCGTCCGCCGCGGACATAGCTTCTTTGCCGATTATGCCGCCGATATTGCCTATGATATCCTTGACGGTATCCACAACGTCGTCGAGACGGGAATATGTTTCCGCGGTCCTGACGATTTCCGTCGCGTCGAAATAGAGCGAACCGCCGCTCAAATACAAGCCGCCCAAAACATGCAAATTGCCGTTTGAATATCTTGCAAAGTGACCGTCTTCGCCAACTTTCACAAATTCTATTGCGATCTCGAGATCCTTCAAATCGCTGTTTGCAAGCGCGTCGCCTATGCTGCCGCCCGCAAGCAAGCCTCTCAAATCCAATTTCGCGAGATCGAGGTTTACAGCTACGTTAATGCCCACGCCGCCGTTAAACTCCGACTGCGCCTGCAACGCTATGATCATATCCCCGAACAGATTGCTGATAAGACCGCCCGCGTTGTAAGTTTCGATGCTGGAGCTGTTGAAATACACCAAACCGCCGACGCTGATATAAACGTTCTGGTCGGAATATTGCGTCACGCCTTTCTTTGCGAGGAAGGAGATCTTTTCGATCGGTACGTTGACGGTTGCGCCGTTGACGGTTTCCGTGACCGCAGTGCGCTTTTGCGTATAGCGCGGCGTGCCCGCCTCTACAGCGCCCTCGATAGCCACATAAACGTCGTTTTCACTGTCATAGACATAGTTGCCCTTAACGTCGTCTCTGGTATAGTCGAGATAATACGCGACCTCGTCAAGCGCGTCGTCGTTGCCCTCGGACTTTCTATAAGCCTTGGTGATATATCTGCGCGCATATGTTTTTTGTTTTCCGATATCCTCGCCTTCGTTTATCGCGCGGAATGCGCCGCCAACCTGAATATAACCGCCCTTCGCGTCCTCGATAAACGTATAATACACGGTGTTGGCAACCACCGCGTCCGTAGCGACGGACACATAGCTGTCGCCGTAGAAGCCGTTGTATATTTCAAGGATGTTCGTGATATAATCCGCAATGCTTATGAAGTCAAGTCTATCGGCGTCCTCGAGCAGGCTGGGAGAATTGTCAAGGCTGACGAGATCGATATCGGCAGTCAAGCCAAGCGTGATGTCAAACGTGAAATTCTTGTCTCCGCTCGGGTCTTTCTTATTGGCAAGAGCCGCAAGAAGCTCGAGGGTCATCATGCTTTCAAACTTCTCGCCGTACTGTGCAAATCTGTCGTCGGACGGACGCAGGAACAAGCCTGAATTTTCGTCCAAAACCGTGACTTCGGTATCGGGAATGAAGCCGAAGAGCAAGGATACCAGATCCTTAATCATATTGGACTTGAAGAACAGGCCGAGATAGTCCAATCTGTTGAAATCGGGATCTACGTCCCAAGGCGTGCCTATAACGACAAGACCTTTGACGACCGAGTTGAGGAAGTCTACAAAGCTTGCCTTCTCTGCCGCGGGAGTGGCTTCCGCCTCGCCGCTTGCGGTCATCACGCCTATTTTTGCAAGCAGATCCATGAGATCCATGCTCAATTTGGGACCGCCGACTCCGAGAGTGTCGAGATAGATATCGCCGTCGACAAGATACACGTTGATCTTCTTCGTGCTGTCCGCGCCGTCTTCATACGTGAAATCTATCGTGAGCGCAACCTCCAAGGCGCTCAAAATCGTCTTGGTGTCGAGCTTGATGTTATTCAGATCTATGTCGGAAAAATCCGCAAGTCCCAGCTTCTCCAAATCCAGACGCGCCTTTATATCGAGCATAAATCCGTCGTTGACAGCGTCGTCAAGCATGAAGTTGAGTCCGAGATGTTGCAGCATTTCGGCAAGACTTATCTTTTGGCTTGTGTCAAAGTTGAGATCCTTATCCTCTTTTGTAATGCGGATGATGGGCAAGAGGATATCCTTGACGGCGTTCTGCACCGCGTCCATGCCGAGGATCGCGTTAAGCGTTTCGTCAAACGCAAATCCGTCGCGCACAAAGTGACCGTTGGGGTCGCGCACAAATCTGCCGTCGCTCGCGTTGAGACGGTATCTGCTGCCGTTGTAGGCCTCGAGGCGTTGCTCGTCCTCTATATAGAGATATGTCGCGCTCGTCTCATAATCGATGATAAGACTCAAGCCGACTTCTATCACGCGCAATTCGTCTCTGCGCTGGAAGTGGTCTTTATATTGAGGCATGCCTTGATGCAATTCCTCGTCATATTCGACGTATTTGCCCGTAGCCTCGTCAAACACGTACACTCTGTCCGCCTTGTCGCCCGCGGCGATCAGATCTTTTTTGCTTATAGCTTCGTCGACGGTAGCGGAAATTTGTCTGTAAACGTCGTTATCCGTGCCCGTCGCAACCGCGGCGTCGCTCAATTTGACGCCGAGAGACAGCAGCTTGCTGTCGACGTTGACCGCCAAGCCCAACGCGGGACTGATCACGAAATCTATCGAAGCGGACAGACCGAGGTCAAATTTTTCAAGAATACTGCCTATATTTCTATCGAAATCAAGCGCATACAAGGTAGTTTCTTCTACGTCGACCGCCGCGACGCGCACCTTGACGTAGTTGTCGCCAACCGCCATATACGCTTCTTCCACGCCTTCGAGACTATTAAGCGCGGTTGCGTTGACGCTTGCTTTGCGATATTGCTTGACAAACGCGCCCGCTACGTCTTTTACAAACTCGCCGTCGTCCGTCTTCGTATATCTCTCCGTATATGCGTCGGCAAACGCGTCCTCCGTGTCGATCTCAACGTAAACGTCTCCGCCGATTATTGCCGCGATGAGCCCGACAAGTACGTTTTGTGTGACCAGAACGCTCAATCTGCCGTCTGCGAGGCCGAGGAGAATATTCATTTGATCCTCCGCGGACAATTGCGCCGCGCCGTCCGTCGCCGCCGCCATTGCTTCCGCGCTTGCATTGCTGTTGACCTTGCCCAGCAATCCCGCGACCTGCTTGCAAATAAGCTCCGCAATATTTGTGCCTTCTATATAGAACGGCTGCTCCGAAAGCCCTCCTAAATCTATATAAATATTAGGACCGCTTATATATATAGCAATAATATTATTATCAAGACCGTGTTCCTCGTCCTTGACTGCAAGCTCGAGAATTATCTTCGCGCTTGTCGGGTCGTTGACGGTGAGGTTCGCGCCGATCTTGAGAGAAAGCGGATATGTGATATTCTGCTTGAAATCGATATTCATCTTGAAGCCGAGGTTTGCGACGATAAGGTCGAGATAATCCTCGAGACGGACGACCTCGTCCTGCTTCTTGATATTGATATCCACTCCCAGATTGGCGTTGAGCGAGATATTGTCGAAGTTGTCGAGTCCCGTATAATCCGCTTTGTTGAAATAATCGGGCACGACGTCTTCCTTCGTCCCCAATCCGAGACGGATATCGGAAACTTCGAGACCGAGCTTGATCGGATCGATTTTTAGTTGAAGCTTCGCGTTATATTTCCAAGCGAAAGCGAAATAGCTCTCGTCGCTGTTAAGCTTGACAAACTCGTCAGGATCAACGTCCATGCCCTCGATAAGCATATTGAGAAGCATAGAAACAAGCTCCTCGGCAAAGTTCACCTTAATACCCGTGCCGTCGAAGGTAATGCTGCGCACGAATTTGCTTATCGTGCCGAACATCTCCTCGAGCACGCCGCCGGATTGCTCCGCCGATGCCGAAGCGTCGTTATTTCCGCCGCCTCCGAAGGAGGAAAGGTCGAGATTGGATACTGCTATGTGGAATTTATCCTTCAAATCGACATACGCCGTCGTCTTGCCCGTATCCTGATCGCTTATGGCGCGCAACGCCAACAGCAACGCGCTCGCGCGGTCCGTCGCGTTCATCGAGTCGATCGCCTCTATAGCGCCGGAGTAAAGCTCTACGGCTATATCGGAATGGCTCAATATGTAGTTTATGCTAAACATTTCCGTCGGCAGGTAGAGGTCGACGCCATTGTAATCATCGACATTGTCCGCGGTGATCACCACTTTTGCGTAATTATCGCCTACCTTGACGTATGCCGCGCCTTTTTCGATACCGTCGACCTTGCTCAAAGCAATGCCTCCGCCTATGTATTGCTTGTTGTACAGATCGCCCTTATAGGCGTTCTCTTTGCCGTTTACTATATCGTCGATCTCGGCTTGTGAAAGCTGTATGTATTTTGTGCCTTCGAGCCTGTAAATCTCGGCAAATTTGGTTATATCGGATTTGTCTACGGGTATAAATACCGCGTTCTGAATAAAGTCGATAGGAACGTTCGGATTGAGTCTCAACTTCAGAGCGATGCGGAAGCCGATATTCGCGCCCGCGGCTTGCGGTACGTTCAATTCCAACAACATGGATTGCAAGAAGTTGTTCATCGCCTTGTTGTCGCCGTTGAGGAAGGTCGATATCCAACGTCCGAGATCCCATTTCTCCGTGCCCGATTCCGCGCCGAGCGTAATAGTGCCCTTAACTTCGGCAAAAACGGACGGCAAAACAATATCGCCGTATTCGTTGAACAGGGGCACTTCGGTATACAAGCCGTTGTCCGTAGCGGTCAGATAACTGCCCAAAGGCAAAGCGTCCTGTCCTTCGCGTCTGACCATTATTTCGTCGAGGCGCGAGCCTCCCGCCTTTATGCTTATATCCTTCGCATATACGGTCGCGCCGACCATTTCCTGATTTTCGGTATCCTTGACAAGCGCGTTGACGGTAAACACTCTGCCGTCTCTCGCTTCGAGATTGGCCCATGCCACGTCGACCCATGCCGTCAGATCGCCCAGGTCTATGCCCGTCAGTTCAAATACCGCTTCCACAAGACCTTTTATCACTCTTATCTGGAAATCCGTAGACGTGAGCGAAGCAATGAGCGAAAGCGCGAGCGCTTTCTTTGCGGTATCGTCCATCTCGTCGACGTCGGCGGCGGCACGCGCCTCCGACCCCGCCATAGAGTCCATATTTATCTCGATCGTGCTGTCTTTTGCAAGCAGCTTCAAGATCACGTCAAAGAGATCGACGCGCACTTCCATCTTATTAAGACCGAAGTTTGTAGCGTCGACGTAAAGCGCCTTGCCGGAGTAATACAAGCCCAAAAGCATTGCCTTTTGCGGAGCGCCGTCTCCAAACGTCTTGGTGCCGAAAAGCTCGATCAACAGCGAAGAGCGGGTGTTGAGCGTATTGATGGAAGTCTTGCCCAACAGATAATCCACCACAGACGTCAGATTGAGTCCTGCGGCGGCTCTCAATTCATAATTGAATTTACCTGCTTCCTTGAAGCCGATCGAAGCCGTACTTGAAGTCGCGGCAAAATATTTCTGTTCTTTTTCATCGTAGTAATAATACAAACCCTTATACGACTCGTCCGGAGCTCTGTCCGAAATCGCCACATAGCTGCCGTCCTTATCCATCCAATGCGTGCCTACGGTGCCGAAGGTGACGTTGGTCGTGCCCTTTGCAACGCTGAAATCCACGCCTATGGTAGCGTCTATGTTCAAATAAGGATACTTAAGTATTTCGGTATAATTCTGATCGTCCTCGAGATACTTTCTGCAAGTGTCCGACATGCCCGCCTGCAAGCCGTTGAGC
>CANDBZ010000002.1 GCA_947383095.1 uncultured Clostridia bacterium
GAACCGCGAGCAACGATAAAATCGCCGCGCCCGCGGATAATATCGCAACAAGTTTTAACGTTTTGCGTTTATCTTTTGTCATCATTCGTATGCAAGCAGCGATATTATTTGTCGCCTTTTCTTTCCAGCTTTACTTCCCGTCCGTTTTCGTCCAAGGTATACGCGTTGTCAAGCTGTCCGCGCAGATTTCCCACGATACTGTTGACGTATTCTCTGCGCAACCTCGCCTGCTCCTCCTTTTCCTCCGCGGTCAAGCCCTGCGCCTTGGCTTTCTTCGCAAGCTGATTTATCCTTTCAACATCGACCATACCGATTTCCTCTTTCCTTCTATTTTTGCAAAATATAGGGTTTAAGTGCGCCAATCAATAGCTTTAACGCCGTTTTTTGTCAAAAACTCATTGCACTTCGAAAAATGTCTGCATCCGAAAAATCCCGCGTAAGCGGACAGCGGAGAAGGATGCGGGCACTCCAAAATCAAATGCTGCGGCGCGTTTATCAACGCTTTTTTTGAACGAGCGTTGCCGCCCCACAGTATAAACACTATGGGCTCCTTTCGGGCGTTCAGCTTTCTTATTATGCTGTCCGTAAGAACTTCCCACCCCTTATCCTTGTGCGAATTCGGCTGCCCTTCGCGCACTGTGAGCACTGTGTTGAGCAAAAGCACGCCCTGCTTCGCCCAGGGCACGAGATACGGCGACTCGTTGCGTATGCCCAGGTCGTCTTCGATTTCCTTGAAGATATTGATAAGCGACGGCGGCGCGGGAACGTCCGGCTTGACGGAAAAACACATGCCGTGAGCCTGCCCTCGCCCGTGATACGGGTCCTGCCCCAATATGACCGCCTTGACGTTTTCATACGGCGTATACTTGAGCGCGTTGAAAATATCGTGCATATCGGGATATATCGTGCGCCGACGGTATTCGTCCGCAAGAAACGCTCTCAATTTTTGATAGCTTTCGCTTTCAAAATCCTCTTTCAGCAATTCGTCCCAGCTGTTTCCTATGTGTACCATGTCTTTCCCCTCGGCGCGTTTGCGCGCGTATATCGTTGGAAATATTATAGCACAAATTTTTTAATATGCAACGTATAGAACCGCCCCTCATAAACCATACTAATATCAAAAGGCGGAAGCCTTAAAAGGAGTAAAAAAATGGCGAAAACAACTACTACAACCAAGCAATCCAAGAAACAGACGAGCGGCTGTCATTGCAACGAGACCAAGAGCTCCGCAAAATCCAAGTCGCCCAAGACCTCGAAGGAGAGCGACTGTTGCGATTGCAAGTAAGTAAGCTGACAATAAAAATCGCGGAAATATCCGCGATTTTTATTTATCTATTGAAAATCGACGTTTCTTGCACTATAATACTTTTGCAAACATATGACCCCGTATTTATCGGGTTCGGGAGAAAAAATGGACAGAGTACATACAGTGGATATCTGCGGCAGGAAAACAGATCTGCCCGTGCTTGCGTTGCCGTCGGGCATAAGCATATGCTTTTTCAACCTTCACGGCAATCAGGCGCTCACGGAGTTCTGCGGCAAAAAAATCGCGGAGCGCGTTCGCGGCTGCGACGTTGTGATCACAGCCGAGTCAAAGGGCTTGCAGCTTGCGCACGTCGTCGCACGAGAATTGGGTCACGAGTTTTACGCGGTATGCCGCAAATCCAAGAAGCTGTATATGCAGGACGGTCTTATGACAAGCGTGCGGTCCATCACCACGGGCGAAGAGCAGACTCTTTATTTGAGCAAGCACGACGCGGGATTGCTCAATGGCAAGCGCGTGGCGATAGTCGACGACGTTGTATCGACGGGAGGAAGCCTCAAAGGCATAGAGGAGATCGTCCGTCTAGCAGGCGGCGAAGTCGTGACAAAAGCGTTTGTGCTTGCCGAGGGCGAAGCAGCGAACCGCGGCGACATCGTTTATCTGGCTTCCATTCCGATTATAAAAGATTGATGTATGCTTGAGCTTTTAATGCCTGCGGGCAATCTCAAAAAGCTGAAAACCGCGTTTCATTTCGGCGCGGACGCCGTATATGCGGGAGGCAAAAGCCTCTCGCTGCGCGCTCTTGCGGATAATTTCAGTCGCGAGGACCTTTCGGAAGGTATAAAATACGCCCATTCTCTTGGCAAAAAGGTTTACGTGACCGCAAACATCTTCGCGCGCAATGCGGAGCTCGAGGAAGCTGCGGACTTTTTTAAATATTTGGCCTCCGTAAACGCGGACGCGGTTCTTATCTCCGACATAGGTCTTATCTCGCTGTGCCGCGAGATCGCGCCGTCTCTGACGATACACCTGTCCACGCAGGCCAATACCACAAACATGCTCGCGGTAAAGTTCTGGCAAAGCCTCGGGATAAAACGCATAGTTCTCGCAAGAGAGCTTTCGCTTGAAGAAATACGTCAAATACACGACTGCGCGCCCGATATGGAGCTTGAAGCGTTTGTGCACGGAGCCATGTGCGTGAGCTACAGCGGCAGATGCCTTTTGTCATCGTATTTTTCACAGCGCAGCTCAAACCGCGGCGAATGCGTGCAGCCCTGCCGGTGGAAATACCGCCTGACGGATACGCGAAAAAACTTATCCGTCGACGTTGAAGAGGACGACAAAGGTACATACTTTATGAACAGCTGCGATCTGCGTCTGCTGTCGCGCTTGCCGGAGCTCGCGCAGGCGGGCATAACCTCCTTCAAGGTCGAGGGCAGGATGAAAAGCGAGTTTTACGTGGCGACCGTGGCGACGGCATATCGCCGCGCGCTTGACGAATATATTTCTTGCGGCGAAATACGCAACGCCGATATATATGACCGTATGCTTGAAAACATCTCGCATCGAGCGTATACCGAAGCTTATCTCGACGGCCAAAACAACGACACCGTGTCGCTCGACGTGGAGCGGAGCGAAGAAAAATATAAGTATATTGCGACCGTGCTCGAAACGGACGGCGCTCATATAAGCGTCGAAATGCGAAACCGTTTTCGCAGCGGAGACAGCCTGATCGCCATAACGCCGAATGATAATTACGGAGCGCGATTTACGGTCGGCAAGATCCTGCATGCCGACAGCGGCGAGTATACCGACGACGCAAAGCTCGTGCAGCATAAATACGTCATAGACTGTCCCCTGCTTCTTTGCGCAGGCGATATACTCGTCATCGAAAACAGCCGATAAAAAAGCCGCTGGGATACAGCGGCTTTTTTCATGCGTCAAACCTCGCTCGGCGTATCGCCGGGAGTGCCCTCCTCGGGTACAGCAACGTCCTCGTCTTTTTTCTTCTTATCGCGCTTGCGCCAACCCTTCGTTTCCTGCGCCTTAGCATTGTCTGCAGTGACCTCTTCGGCGTCTGCGGCTTCATCCTTCTGCTTCTTGTCGCGTTTGCGCCAGCCCTTGGGCTCTTCCGCGACTTCGTCCGCACTCGCTTGCTCTACGGCGTCATCGTCGGATTTTTGCTTTTTATCGCGCTTATGCCAGCCCTTCGTTTCCTGCTCCTCCGCGTTGTCGGCGGTGACCTCTTCGAGGTCAGCGGCTTCATCTTTCTGCTTCTTGTCGCGTTTGCGCCAGACTTTTTGCTCTTCGACGGCAGCTTCGTCGCTTGCGACTTCCGCAGCGGCAATATCGTCCGCGTTCTTTTGCTTTTTGTCGCGCTTACGTCTGCCTTTTTCTTCCTCGCCGGACTCTTCTATGGGAGCAAACTTTCCTTCCGCAGTCACTTCGCCGAATTCCTGCGGCGTTTCCTTACGCTTCTTTTCGCGCTTTTTCCGGCTCTTCTCCTCGATCGCCTGTTCTTCGTCGGCTTGAATATCTGCGTCGTTTTCCGCCTCGGGATCTATCTCGCCGTTGGCAAGTCTCTCTGCGGTTTGCGCCCTGATTATCCTATCGCGCGATACGGCGGTCCTTTCGCGCGTTCTTCTGCCGCATTCGCGGAAGACGCCCGCCGCAATAACAAGCACGACTCCAACCGCGCCGAAGATACACAACCAATTTCTCAAACCGAGCACGTTCATTACCGCCATAAGCAGATTGTTGGATTGCACCCAGGTCGCCTGCATATATCCGAGCATACCGTATTGCGCGTTCATTGGCGATATGCTGACCGCAAGATTGTTGTTATCGTCCATACAGAGATTTATATTGAGCTTTGCGCCGCCGGTTGCAAACTGAATGAGCTCGCTCAAATCGTCCTGCAGCAAACCGCCCACAGAGTCGAGCAGACCTCCCAGCTTCGCAAGAATACCGTTGACCGCTTCCGCAAGCATATCGGGACTCAAATCGATTGTAATGTCGCCTATGTTCACACCCGCCAAAATTCCCGACAGCCACGTATAAAGATCGAAATTGACAAGATCCATGGGATCGCCCAGCATATCGAGGACGAGCCACTTCATAGGACGTTTTACTACGCCGTTTTCAAACACCATCCAACCGTCGTCGTTGATACCGTATCTGACGTCGACCTCTTTGCCGTCGCGGTTCATGAGCTTGCCCGTATAGGTATACTGTCCGCCGCTTTGCTCGAACGCCTTTTGCGCCTCGGGATCGCGGATCTCATAGAGGAAATTATTGTCCTCCGTATAATACACCTTGCCCGTCTCGTCCTGTACGCCCTGCGTATAAGACCATCCTTCGTTGAGAATAAGACGAAGCACCACAGGCACCGTCATGCGTCCGTTCATCTGCGCGTACAGTAGCAACGGATCGTCAAACGTCTGATAACCGTCTTGATTGAAGTTGTCGTAGTTGTCGTCGAAAAGCTGCTTGATCTTTTTGTTTTTAAAGCCTTCCTTAAGCAGCGTTTCATATCCGCTGTGTGCGTACTCGTAATCGACAAGAGCTAGCGCAAACGCACGCCTGTCGACATTGTTTATCATGGCGTAGCTGAAATCGTTGAGCACGTAGGTTTTATAAATAAACTGATACAGCTCGTATTTTCTCGGTTGCTTCTTTGCCATGGCGTCTATTATGTCCGCCTGAAGCTCCGCCATCGAATAATCTCTGACATACTCCGATACTCTCTGTTCGATCTCTTCGTTATCGTATTTGCCGTTTTGCTTGTCGCGCTTGGACAAGGTGGCGTACGAATAATCTCCGTTGGGCTTGCCGTCGTTGTTCAGGCTTCCGTTGAGGAGATTGTACATGATGAAATCTCTGTCAAGCTTCGCGTTTTTCTCCGCCTGCTCGGCGCCGTTATAATAAAGGTCCTCCGCAAACAAAGTGTTTTGCGTTGCAAAAGAGATCACGTCGGGCAGAATATAAGTCAACAACAGTGCGAAAACGGACGTCAGACAGACAAAGGTTATCGCCACCTTTACCGTTTGACCGCCTATATTGCTCTTGCTGTTTTTTCTTGTCACAGCAAGCGTAACGCCCAGGAAAATCAAACCGAACACGCCCGCTATGATAACGCCCACAAACGGCCAGAAGGTATAGTACGGCGCAAGCTGATAGCATTTTGCCGCCAACACGATGGTCACCGCCAAAATAGGCACAAACGCCAGAATGTGCAACAGTACCGCCACCAAAGTATAGCCGACCGACGTCTTGCTTTGGTCTTTTTTGGTGCGCTTGCTCACGGGAAACGCTTCCTCTATTATCTCGCCTTGCTTATCGAGATTGTAAATTTCTTTATTCTCTTTCATTTTCAGCGCACCTCCTCGTCAGAATTTTGTTCTACAGGCAAGGAGATATCCTCCTCCGCGCCGTTTTTCTTCTTCTCGCGTTTACGGCGCTTCGGCTGCTCGGCATCCGTTTCGTTTTCTACGTCGCCGTCGACCGCTTTTTTGTCGCGCTTGCGGCGTTTGACCTTTTCCTCAACGCCTTCCTCTTCAACCTCGGATTCTTGAGTCTCGGCAGCTTCGTCTTTGGCAGCGCCGTCCTTGGATCCGGATTTCTTATCGCGCGCTACGCGCATGCCCGTAGCGTATTCTTCCTCTCTCTGCGCGGCGACAAAGCTCAAGAAATAGAACAGTATCGTTATCCCCGTGAAAGAAGCAAGTATGTCGCGCAAAGCAAACAGCGGGAAGTATTGGGGTTGATAGGACATATCCGCCTTCAGCTGTTGCACGGCTATCAGGCTGTCAAGTCCGAAAGAAGAAGGATAATTGCCCGTACCGAGCTTATCGCCGATCAACGTGGAGCCTATCATGCCGCCGTATACCTTGCCGAGATACGTCGCTCTTTCAAGCGCGGCATAGTGCTTTTGCATCGCATAATAATTGTCTTCTATGAGATTGCCGTCCATGTCGTAAAGCTCTACCTCGTAGAATTCCCACACAGGCTTGATAACCGCGGACTGATAACCGTACCAATTTCGCAGCAAATTCTCGAGAATACCCACGATGTCTATTGCGACCTTTTTATTCGCGTCGAAAAGCGGAATGCTTATGCCGCTTATCTCCAAGCCCTTGTAGGTCTGTCCGTTGAAATCGATATCCTTGAACAAGCCGAACGTGCCGAGCAGGTTGACAACGGTATCCACGACTCCGCTTATATTGTAGGTTTCGATAAGATTGTTGAGAACGGTGTTCAAAAACTCGCTCAAATGGTCAAAGTCGAACGCATAATCGGATTCGTCCTTGTCAAGCGCTTCGCCGTTGAAATCTATGTCGAGGAGAATATCGGTCTCGGGATTGGTGCCGCACGCGCCCTCGCCGTTATCCCTGACGATCGCAAGATAAAGATTGTTTCTCTTGATGCCGAAGCAATCGTCCGCTTTGTAGGTGAGGCAGATATAAAGGTCGTTTACCTCAAGCTCCGTTTTGCCCAAGGCCTTTGCCAAAATATCGATAATCGTCGCCATAGTGGCTTCATTGTTTATGAGAGAGCCCAGACTCAAGCCCTTGCTCAACTGCGTAAGGAAGCTACTCAAGCCGCCGCCGAGGATCGGCACCTTGTTGATAAGGTCGCCAACACCTATATCGCCAACTATATTGTCGATGTTTGTAAACAGATAATCGAACAGCGCGTTATCGCCCAGCAATGCGCCGACCTGCGCAAGCAGCTCGTCCAGCTCGTCGCGGGTAAGCGAGAACCTGCCGTTCATATCGAATTCCTGATTGTAAAGAGCAGTGATCCACGGGTCGACCTCGACAAGCTCGCCGTCTTCGTAAAGACGACCGTTGTAATAATCGTCGCGTCTTTGCAACGCTTCCTCGTGCATCTTTTTGTAATTTTCCTGATACCACTTCGCGTCGGCAAATTCGTCTCCGTTTTCGATCGCGTCCTTTGCGGCATAGTAATCTTCAAGGATTTCTATGACGTTTTCCATGCTGAATACCCAACCGTCGGACAGCATTCCGTTTTGATTGTAAAGTCCCTTGCCGTAAATGCCTTGCGTCGACTTGGCCGTGCCTTCGCCCTTCTTTTCGTCCCAGACCCATGACGTGGGCATCATGTCTTTGGCATACCAGGTATATGCGTCGACCCCCTTGACGGAGCCTCTTTTCACATAGAAATAATGCGAATAAACTTCGCCGTTTATGACAAGCCTGCCCTTGCCGTCGGGCTTTAACTCTACGACCTGCTTGCCCTCGACCGCCTTGTCTATCTTGCCGTCGCCCGCAAACGTATTGCCGTTTGAGGCGTCGCAATCAAGCTTGTGGAAGCCCGTCGCGTCGTCGCGCACGAATGAAATATCCACGCCCGTCACGCCCGTATCGGAAATGATGTTATAATAAGTGACGGGTTTATTGCTTATGTTGCCCGCCGTACCGCTTTTATCGATGCCTTCCATCTCGACGTTGTACACGGCTTTTAATGTCTCGATTTGCTTTATAAGACTTTCCGTGACGTTTTTCTTATGCCCGTTCGACGAAATTGTACGATAATAAGACAATTGCGTTTTATAGTCGTTGACGACAACGCCCTGCGGCGCGTTTTCCGCTATCCCGTCTATCTTCGCGGCAAGCGTCGCGTCCATAATAAACATGCTACCCAGCATGACGACAAGCGTTGTCGCCGCAACGGACAGCATCCTCGCGCGGCGGCTCTTGACGGTCTTGCTCAAGACGATGTGCACAATGGCTATAAACGCCCATATGCCAAACGCGATCCAAATGCCGTAAAGCGCCGGTGACGAGAACAGCTTCTCGAAATCCACAAAGAACCCAAGTGCCGTCGTCGCTTCCGAGGTGCCCGTAAACGGATCGTGCCCGATAAACTTCACCGCGGAAAGAAACACCGCTATGAAGAAAAGCGGAAGCCCCAACATATAGAACGCAACCTTGAGCGCGCGATACGTTTTGACCTTCTGATATTGTCGGTCCTGACTCATAATCTTCTCCTTGCGGACACGGCGATTGCACGCGCATGCCCGTCACCCTAATAGTATATATTATGATAACATATTGCATAATATATTTCAATATACATTTTGTGAGATTTTTGGGATTTTCACTCAACGCGCATACTCGGCGCAAAATATCGGACGGGCGAAAAGCGGCGCATAAATTTTCAGGCGGGCGAAAAAAATATTTGCCTGTATGATAAAGGTAGTGTATATTTTTTATATAATCAGGCGGGAAAAATAAAAAAGGAGGCTTCATATGTCATACATCAACGAAGTCATTGAGCAAACCGAGAAAAGAAACGCGGACCAAAAAGAGTTTTTGCAGACAGTAAAAGAAGTCCTCGGCTCCCTCGCGCCCGTTATTGAGGAAAACGAGGCTTTATATCGCAAATACTGCATTTTGGAAAGAATAGTGGAGCCCGACCGCCAGATCATTTTCCGCGTGCCGTGGATGGACGACAAGGGAGTCTGCCACGTCAATCGCGGCTACAGAGTGCAATTCAACGGCGCTATTGGTCCTTATAAAGGCGGACTGCGCTTCCAGCCAAACGTCAATCTTTCGATCATGAAATTTCTGGCGTTCGAGCAAACGTTCAAAAATTCCCTCACCACCCTCCCCATGGGCGGCGCAAAGGGCGGCAGCGACTTCGACCCGCGCGGCAGAAGCGACGACGAGATCATGCGCTTTTGTCAATCATTCATGAACGAGCTGTATCGTCACATCGGTCCCAACCTCGACGTTCCCGCAGGAGATATGGGCGTCGGCGGCAGAGAGATAGGATATCTCTTCGGTCAATACAAAAAAATACGCAACGGCTTCGAGAACGGCGTGCTCACCGGCAAAGGCATGTCGTACGGCGGCAGCAACATAAGACCGGAGGCCACGGGATACGGCGCGGTTTATTTCCTCGAGGAAATAATGAAACATCAAAAAGACTCGATTAGAGGCAAGGTTTTTTGCCTTTCGGGTTACGGCAACGTCGCTTGGGGCGCGGCAAAGAAGCTATCCGAATTGGGCGGAAAGGTCGTCACGATTTCCGGCAGTGAAGGCTATATTTACGATAAGGACGGCATAAGCGGAGAAAAAGTCGATTTCATGACGCATATGCTCGCCTTACGCGCGGAGGGAAAGAGCGCGCTGCAAGCATACGTAGAAAAATTCGGCGGCGAATTCCATAAGGGCGAAAAGCCCTGGGGCAAGGTCAAAGCGGACGTATATATGCCCTGCGCCATGCAAAACGAGATAAATCTCGACGACGCGAAAAAAATGATCGGGCTCGGCGTAAGATATCTTTGCGAGGTTTCCAATATGCCCACGGCAAACGACGCATTGGATCTGCTTGTCGAAAACGGGGTAATAGTCGCTCCCGCAAAAGCGGCGAACGCTGGCGGCGTCGCGGTGAGCGGCCTCGAAATGTCCCAAAACAGCCAACGCTTGAGCTGGTCGTCGCAGCAGGTGGACGATATGCTTAAAAACATCATGAAGAGCATACACGAAAACATCGTGCAAACGCTCGAAAAATACGACTTGCCCTACAATCTCATTCAGGGGGCGAATCTCGCGGGATTCAAAAAGGTTGCGGACGCAATGCTTGCGCAGGGACTCTATTGACAAACCTTAATAAAAGCCCCGTCGTCGACGGGGCTTTTTTATTTGATATTTGCTTATTCAGTCTCCAAACAAGACGGATTTGCGCACGTCCGTAGTCACATAATCCACGCCGTATTCCAAAGCCAAACAGGCGATATCCCTCGCCTTATTCACAGTCCATACGCCGACCTTCAGCCCCGCCTTGTGGAACATATCCGCCAAGCCTTTCGTGAGATATTTCCAATCGCAGGAAACGTTTATTCTGCTGTCGATAAGCTTTTGCATTTTCTTCTTCACGCTTGCGCCTGCGTCCGCCATATCGCGCGCCAGACCCATTATCGTGAACTGATGCAGCTCTACTTCCGCGTCTTTGCCGCGAATATATTTCAATATTGAATGATGGAAAGACCCGTACACCGCTCGCACGCCGGAAGCCGCAACCTTGCTCATGATGACATCAATATCTTCAGTCGAAAGCGACCTGTCTTTGATTTCTACTATAGCGACCTTATTCCCGCCTTTGCAAATTTGCAAATAATCTTCAAACCTGACCGCGCGTTCCTTTCGGTTTTTTCGCAGAGGCGTAGACAGCGCGACTTCGAGCGTAACGTCGCTTACGTTTTCTATGCCGTTTAGCGAATTCGCGTCATGCATACACACTACGCCCTTATCCGCCGTCACCCACACGTCTGTTTCTATACCCCATGCGTCGGCGTCCTCCGCCGCCAATTCAAACGCCGTTTTGGTGTTTTGATACGCCTCGACGCTCAAGCCCCTGTGCGCGATAAACTTAATATCGCACGTCCGCGCGTCGAAAGCCGCGTTTATTTTCTTATCTGACAACGTCAAAAATTTATAGCTGTTTACCAGCGTAAACAAAAGCGCGATTATCACCGCCGCGAGGACCAACGCCGCGGTCGCTGCTATTATCAGCTTTATCCTTTTTGCTTTTTTTGATGTCATGCGTTCCTCCCGTCGCCGAAAAATCATTTATCACCCCGCTATAGGAGGTGATAAATCTGTGTTTGCTATTGCGTTTTTATAGTATTGATTTTAACACAGACTTTCTTTTTGTCAAGAAATATCGGGAATGATTTTCGCGTCGAACGCGAAAAATTTTTTCTTTGAACGCGTTTTTCGGCGCATATCTTGCGTCGCAGACGATTTCGCTCGAAATAACACTATTTATGCTTTTATATGCTCAAAACGGCTTATAAACATGCCGTTGCGGCAATAATCGTCACTGTGAAAATAGATGAATTTATACCTTTGATAAAACAGACGTTTTGCGAAAGCGACGACCTCAAATGCCGCGAGCTGACGGTGGCGGGGGTCCGTTGCGCCTTTGCTTACATCGACGGAGGCACGGACAAGCTGCTGCTTGAGCAAAATATAATTATGCCGCTTCGCAATGCGGAGCGGTTTGAGCCGCCCTATCTCGACGCGCTTACGCAAACAGTCGTATACTCCGAGGATATCACGCCCGTACCTCTTTCCAACTGCGCGGGTCCCGTCGCCGAAGGCGACGTGGCGTTTATCATCGAGGACGACGAAACCGCCTACGTATTTTCGTTGCGCAAGCCGGAAAAACGCTCCGTGACGGAGCCGCCCACCTCAAGCGTACTCAAAGGTCCGCGCGAGGGATTTATAGAGGAGCTTAAGACCAATCTTTCCATATTGCGCCGCCGCATCAAAACGCCGGATCTGGCTGTGAGATTTTTCCAGGTGGGCAGATATTCCACAACGTCGGTCGCGGTGCTTCATATGCACGGCATTGCCGACGATAAAATAGTCTCCGAAATATGCGACAAGATAAGCCGCATCGATATAGACGGCGTTATCGACAGCGCGTACGTCACTTCTTTCATACAAAGCAAAAAAAATTCCTTCTTTTTGCAGGCCGGCACGACGGAAAAACCCGACGTCGCGGAGGCTAAACTTCTCGAGGGCCGCATAGTGATCCTCGTGGACGGCTCGCCCATCGCGGTCACGCTGCCCTATCTCGTCTTTGAAGACGTGCAGGACGGCTACGACTATTATTCGGGCGATTGGCGCGCTTCGATGATAAGGATATTCCGCGTCATGGGCGCGCTTCTGACAATATTTCTGCCGGGCGCGTATATAGCGTTGCAGACCTACCACTTTCAACTTCTGCCTCTCAAGTTTCTGATGACGCTCATGGCGGCGACGACGGGCATTCCCTTCCCGCCCGCAATAGAGATGCTTGTGGTGCTCATTCTCTTTGAGATCTTAAACCAAGCGTCCTTGCGCATGCCTCGATACTTGGGCATATCGCTGTCCGTGGTCGGCGCGATAGTGCTCGGAGACACCGCGGTGAAATCCGGCCTTATATCCTCGCCATCCGTGCTTGTGATAGCGCTGTCGGCGATAGGCATATTCTGCGTGCCAGATCAGGTCGGCACACTTTCGATATTGAGACTGCTCTTCCTGTGTATCAGTGCGGTCACCGGCTTTGTGGGCATGATCATACTCGCTATTGTTATAGTCGCCTATCTCTCAAGCCTTGAAAATTTCGGCGCGCCGTACCTTGCGCCGTACGCGCCGCGTATCAATCCCGACCTTCAGGACGGAATACTGAAGAGCGGAACGTCGACCATAGAAAGACGACCTTATTCTATCCCCAACGTCAACCGCACCCGCATGAAAAAAAATCCGAAGAGATAACAACCGCCATGAAACGAACAAGAGTACAACACGGAATTTACAAAAACCTGCCGTCCAACGCAATATACAACAGTCAGGCGGCAAACGTCATTTTCGCCATAGGCATAGCGTTCAAGCTTTCCACCGCGCCGAGCGTCATATCGCAGGAGTACGGTTCGTCCACGCTGTGGGTATATCTCATACTGTCCGCGGCGGAGCTTATCCTCACCGTCTGCATATTCGCTTTTGCGAGAATGCGCGGCGACGGACTTCTGCGGTCTACGGGCAGCGTATTATACCGCGTTTGCTGCGGGATCGCCGCCCTTTGGCTGACCGCAAAAGGAACGTTTTATTTTTGCTATTGCGCGGCGTATCTTGCCCACGAGCAATTCGGCGGAGTTGAACCGACCTTGTTTTACCTGCTGCTTTTGGCGCCGATAATCTATCTCGGCATAAAAGGCTCCCGCTCGATTGCGCGTACGGGCGAAATTTTTGTGCCGGTATTTTTTGCGCTGATCGTGCTCAATCTCATTTTTCTGGAAACAGATTTGGATATAGGCAGAAATCTGCCCGTGTTCTCCATGGAACCGTCAAGCTTCTTCAAGGGCCTTCCGAAATACGGTCTGTGGCTGGGCGACGCGCTGCCCTTCGCCTTTCTGCGCATAAAAAACAAACGTCTGCCGTATGTCACGGGAGGCGTCGCCGTCACCTTCGCGCTTGTCAACATAATAATATTTTTGGGAGTCTCGATATACGGCGAGGCGCTGAAAACCGTCACGGATCTGCTTATAAGGATAGCGGGCTTCAATCAGCTTTCCATGGATATAGGCAGGATGGAGTGGACGAATCTGTTTGCGGTGATCGCGCTGTCCATCATCTCGCTGTCGTTCGTATTCTTCGGCTGTACGGCGGCTGCGGAACGCGCAACAGGCTACAGCCTGCCGTCGAAAATAATTTTCCCAGCTGTCGTCGCAATCACGGTCTTATTCTCGCAATCCTCTCAAGCGGTAGCCCAATTCGCCGTAGGGCTGACGGGCTATATCCTCATGGCGCTTGCGATTGCGCTGCCGCTGATCCTGCTTGCGTTGGCGATATACACTAAAAAGAAATACGCGGGCTTGTATAAATGCCTTGACGCCGAATATCGACCTCATCCGCCGTTGAGACCGAGCAATCCGTACAGCCTCGCCGACAACGTGCTCGCAGGCATGAAGGAGAACGCGACGCAAACTCAAAACGTGCTCGAAAACGGCTCGTTACAGCCCGATACACAGGAGAACGGACAATGAAAAAACTAAATATTCCATCGTATCTTGCAAGAACAAAATGGTTTTTGCTGCTCATCGCAGTCTTGCTGCTGATAGTTTTCGGACGGACCGTCAACAGTCCCGAGCTGACAAAAACGGCGATCGTGCTGGGCGCGGGACTCGATTATTCGGAAGAAACCGAGGAATTTATCGTGACTACGCAGTCCGTGCTTATGGCGTCCTCCGCCACCGAGGGCGCGGGGCAAACATCCTATAATACCTACACCGCAAAGGGAAAATCCATTGCCTCTGCGCTGGACGATATTTCGCGCAAAATGGGGTTAATCGTATCGCTTGCGCACTGTAATGTCATTTTTGTGTCGCAATCCATCCTCAAGCTCGACCACGTGCAGCTTATCTATCCGCTCACGGGAATGTACAGTCTGCCCGAGCATGCCGTTATCGTTACAGGCGAAAAAAGCCCGCGGGAAATGCTTGCCGTCCAGATCGGCACGACCGTCAGCTCGCCTTATTTTTTGCAGCTCGCACTGTCCACCAAGGAGGGGACCAACGGCATGATAAGGACAAATATCAAGGATTTTCTCGCACGCTCTCTGTCAAGAAGCCACGCAACCGCGATACCTTATATAACCTTAAAGGAGTTGCCGGACCAGCCGCTCGGTCAGGACGGCGAAAAAGAGGACAATTATGAGTTCGACCTCTCCAGCGTAATGGTGTTCAACCGTGAAAAAAGCGAGATAGTCGAAGATAAATTGGCAGAAGCGCTGTCGCTGTATATGACAAAATCCACCTTCGGGGCGATAAACTATAAATCCGAAAACGGCGAAACGGTCGAGTTTCGCATTCTCAACAAAAACATAAATACGAAGGCGGAAGGCAGATCGGTCAAGGCGGAAATGGAATTGACAGTGGAGCTTCTCGACGTGCAGTTTATAGACACTTCCGATGTGCTTACCGGCGCAGATAAAAAGATAAAAGAAGCCGCCGCCGCGCTCGGAGAGGAACTGACGGGCATACTCAACAAGCTTTTTGAGCTTTCAAAAGAATGGAATATAGACTTTCTCGGACTTCAGGCAAAAGCATATCAGTCCGTGGGACGCACTCTCGAGGAAGACTGTCTTAAAACGCTGTCCTTCCAACCGACGGTAAAGCTTCAGGTCAAAGAAACGGCGTGACTCCGTCACCTCGGTATCGAAAAACGAATAAAGTAAATCGAGGTGTTATATGGATTTTTTGCTGCCAGACAATGACACTATGGAGCTGATGCGGCAGGAATTTGCGCGCGTATGCGGCAACGGAGCCGCGCGAGCCCTTGCCTGCGGGGAAACGGAGCCCGCGTACATAAACAACGGTATGCCCTTAAGAAATACTGCGTTGCTTTTATTTCTTTACTTTATATCGCAATTGAGATATAATATGAGCTATGGAACTCAAATTTTTGACTCCGACAGAAGTATGGGACGGCTTCGATCCGTCCGCTCTGCCTTTGGAAAGCTCAATAATCTCTTCTGAATCCGCGGACAATCTCGTCTGCACGAAGCAGTATTTCACTGCGGAGGAAACGGCGCAGGGGCGCGTCCGCGCATATATGGAGATATACTTCGACAGCCGTTGGGCGGACGCCCGCGCGGCGATCATGCTGTTGCCGTCGTGCGCAAGCAAGGACTACGCGCCCATAGTAAGGTCCCTCGTTGCGGAGGGCTATGCGGTTTGTCTGTTGGATTATTGCGGCGGAATAGTCGACGAAACGGACAAAACAACATTCCCGCAGGACTTGGACTTCGCCTCTTATCCCGCATGTATGACAAAACTTGACGTCATTGCCGACAATGCGCGAAACACCCCCTGGTTCGTCTGGAGCAAGACTACTCGCCGAGCAATATCTCTTCTCGCCGAGCAAAATATCGTAGACAGCGCGCATATAGGCATAATAGGCATGGGCGAGGGCGCTCACGTCGCTTGGCAGGTCGCCGCTATGGACGCTCGCGTCCGCGCGCTTGTCGCGGTTGGCGATTGCGGATACAGATGGGCGAAAAATAAACCCCGTTTTTTGGACGGCAACGTCCCCGCCACAGACGAAGAACGCGCCTTTTCCACAGGCGTAGGCGCGGAGACGTACGCCAAATTCGTGCACTGCCCGACCCTGCTCGTCATGCCGCGCTCGTCTCATATGTCAGACGTGGACAGAGCCGGCGACATACTCGCTCTTGTAAAATCCGAACGTAAACAGCTTATTATCGGAGGCGGCAACGAGGTGCAATTCACGCGCACGGCTTTCAACGTAATGTTGGGTTGGCTCCGCGACAGCTTTACAGTCAATCCTGACGCCGCGACGGATTCGCCCTCCGCGTCCTTTGAAAACATAGACGGCAAGCTGTATCTGAAGCTTTTCACCGCGCACAAGGCGGTAAAATCAGAGGTATACGTCTGCTACGGCGAGGCGATATCCAGCGCAAGGCATTGGGACGTGCTGTCCGATCTGCAAAAAATAGATACCCACCTGTACACCGTACGCGTGCCCGTATTCGATCCGAACGAGCTGATCGTCGCATATGCGTCATTTACGTATACGAACGGAAACTGCATTTCTACGCCCTTACAGGCGGTCGTGCCCGTCAAAACGGGCGTGCAAAAAAGCGATTCTCTGCGCGAATCGTCGCGTATCATCTACGACGGGAGCATGGGACTCGGCTCGTTCTCATGTCTCAACGGAGAAGCTATCCTTGAAGAAAACTTTTTGAAACAGGAAGTGGGTCCGTTTGACATCAAGGGCATAACCACATCGTCCGGAGGCCTGTCGCTTTGCCGCAGCGCGGCGGAAGTCGCGTCCCTCGACAACACGTCGACGCTACACTTTGACGCATACTCCGCGGAGGAAAGAGAGCTTTCCGTCTGCATGTACACTTATCCGGAGCTAAAGAAATACACCGCTTTTGCGGAGCTTATGGGCGGCGAATTCTGGCAAAAACTCATTTTACACTGCGCGGATTTCAAAAGCGAAGAGGGAAAAACGCTCGCAAAATTTGCGGACGCAAAAATACTGTTTATAAACGACGCAAGCGGCGTTATATTCAACAATTTTTTGTGGATTTAATGCGGTACGTCGCAATATAATTTACATATGCAGGAAGAATTTGAACCTATCGATTTAAATCCCAAAGCCACAAACACCCGCAAAATCATCATTGCGGTGACGTGCGTTTTGCTTGTGGTTATATTGGCGGTCACAGCCGCCTTGCTTGTCAAGCGCTACGTCATAGAGACGTTTATAGTCGACGGCGTTTCGATGTATCCCACTCTCGACGGCGGCAACGGTCCTTATCACGAATCCGGCTCCGACAATTCCCTGCGTCTTAACGGAGAAACGTTGTATCTCAATAAAGTCGCAAAAATAAAGCGCGGCGATATAGTGGTGTTCGACCGCCCCGACGATTGGTCGCTTTCCGCAACGGCGCTTGTAAAAAGAGTGATCGCCGTCGGCGGAGACCACGTTCAGATAATCGACAACGAGGTGTATGTCAACGGAGAGAAGCTTGAAGAGAATTATATTTACGAGCCTATGATAACCGACGACCTCGACGTTTGGGTGGAGGAAGGCAAGATATTTTGCATGGGCGACAACCGCAACAATTCCAGCGACTGCCGTCATCATCCGAGTCTCGTGCCGCTTGACAAGGTCAGGGGCAAATGCTTCCTTATAAAATCGATGAAAGGAAAGCTGCGCGTTTGCAAGTAGCTTTTGTCTTGCGGACGCAGCTTTTGAAAGAAAACCGACAGCGGCTAAACGCCGATACGGCCATGATAAATGATACCGCCGACCTTACGGCCCCGTTGCCGTCAGTCGGCGTTTTTATTTTGCTTTTTACCGGCGTGTCTTATAAGAGGCGCGCGTTTCTTGCCCGTGAGATAAGCGACCAAAACGTATACACCTATGAGCACGATCACCGTCAGCGCCAATACTATGTACGACGCTGCCACCGAGACCTTTGCGCCGAAAAAATACAGATTGCAATCGACCGAATCTTTTATGCCTTCTATCAACTGCGGCGGCGCGCCCAATTTTTGAACCTCCTGCAACGGCCCTTGCAAAAAGTGATTGCGCACCAGCGACGTGCCGTACGTCCCCGGCAAAAGTCCGAAAACCTTCTGCAGCCCGCTGCCCATCGAGGAAATGGGCATATACGCTCCGCAGAAGAAGCCGTAGCCCGCGCTCACTATCGTGCCGACCGCCGACGACTGACCCTGCGTGCTTATAAAGCAATTGATTATGGACGAAAGCGCCGTGCCGAACAGCGTCAGCAGGATTATGTCCAGAATTATCAAAAACACGTCGCCCGCCGACAAAAACCAACCCGACGCGCCTACGTAAATAAAGCACACAAGCATAGCGGCAATACAGATGATCAATGTCACCGCAAGCGTCGCCGCAAAATAGGACAGCGCTACCAATGATTTTTTGACCGGAGTGACGGAAAGATCCTTGCTCGCGCCGCTTATCTTGTCCTGCACCATGACCATATTGGAGCAAAACGAGACGGTCACGCAAATGACTGCGAGCATCGAGGACGCGACCTCGCCGCTCACCAAACCGCCTATGACCTTGTCGGGCATGGCAAATCCCTCGGGCATGCCGCCGGCGATGCCGTCCCGGTACACGTCCGCCAAAAACGTGACGTAAAGCACAAGCAGGATAATAGGCGTGATCATGGACACCAAAAACAGGCCCTTATCCTTGAAAAACATCTTCATATTGCGCGCCGCAAGCGTCATAAACGTCTTCATTTTACGCCTCCCTCGAGATTTTTTCCCGTCACTGCAAGAAAAACGTCGTCCATCTTGCCTTTTATAATCTCATAGTCGACAAACAGCTCCTTATGCGCGGATATCAGCTCGGTAGCTGCCTGCGTATCGCTCACCTCTATACGGTACGAATCGCGCATTTTCTTATACGGAAGCCCGAGCGCCGCAACCGCGGCCTCCTCCACTCCGTAAAGCGTGACGAAATCTCCCGTATACGCGTTTTTCAGATCCAAAGGCGTACCCTGCGCGACCACCTGCCCCGCGTCAATGATAACGACGTAATCCGCGTCCGCGGCTTCCTCCATATAATGCGTGGTAAGGAAGATCGTCATGTCATTTTCTCTGCGGAGATCGTCGAGAGCCTGCCAGATATTTTTTCGCGTTTGAGGATCGAGACCTGTCGTGGGTTCGTCAAGTATAAGTATTTTCGGCTGCGCTATCAAGGCTCTTGCGATATCCGCGCGCCTGCGCTGGCCGCCCGACAGCTTGCCCACGGGCCTTTTTAAAATATCGGAGAGATTAAATAGCTCGCAAAGCTCGCGTAATCTGCGCTCGAATTCTTTGCCGCATATTCCGTAACACGCGGCTCTGCTTTTCAAATTGTCCTTGACCGTCAGATCCTTGTCGAGCGCGCTTGATTGAAACACTACGCCTATCTTGCTTTTTACCTGCGGCGAGCCGACGCTCTCGCCGTCTATGATCACGGTGCCCGCGTCCTTGGCAAGCGTGCCGCATATTATAGAAATAGTGGTGCTTTTGCCCGCGCCGTTCACTCCCAAAAACGCAAACAGCTCGCCCTCTTTGACCTTAAAAGAAACGTCCTTCACCGCTTCGATTTCTCCGAAGCTTTTTGAAAGTCCCTCGATTTTTATTATATCCTCTGCCATGGCTTTCCTCCCGCAAAATGAAAAACACGTTTTGCAACACGTGTTTTATTATACTTCGACGCTATGCGCCTGTCAATATATTTGATTACTTTTTACCGTGACAAAGTTAAAGACTCGTTGAGTAGAGCGCCGTCGCGAGAGTCGCCTATTTGCGCAACCTTTATCAGTACGCGACTATAATACTCCTCTAAAGCGTAAAAATATCGGAGCAAAGCCCCGATATTCTACACTCTTATCCAATGCACGATAACGCCTGTTTTATCACAACGCATATTTTATCCGCCATATTTTGCACATAAAGAGGCGATACAGACATAAGCTGCATGAGCGGATCGTCTCCGTTTTGAGCGACGACGCCGAGGATCCCCACGTCGCCGAATCTTGTTTTCTTGCCCTTTATTGCCGCGGGACAAACGCCGTCCGCCCTGAACACTATCTGCCCCACCTTATCATCCTGACCGAGACTTGCGTCGACAGATATAAAAAGCGCTCCGGCGTGTACGCTTGTGATGAAATCAAGCCATTCGCCCATATTCTTCCCGTTTACGGCATGCTCTTCCGTGCCGTAAACGAATGCCGGCACGTTATATTTTTGCCGCAATAGGCTTCCAACCTGCGGCCCCAACGAATCGCCGGAAATCGCCGTTGTCCCGAAACAGACAATGACCACCTGTCTGTCGTCCTCGTCGGTGACGGCGCGGAACATTGCGTTTATAAACGGCGTCAAAGCCGCGTCCTCGCAAACGTCGTTTCGGCTTGTGCGACGCGGTTTGTGCGCCCCGCTCGCCGCGGTTTGTTTTGCTGCGGTCGGCAATGCCGACGTTTGATTGAGTTCTGTCTTTTTCATTGTTCGATTATGGACAGATCCGTCAAGATTTAAACAGGATGCGAACGCATATATCCCGTTCACGAAAAAAGTTGCGCTAAAAGCATAATTTGGTTATAATAGAATTGTTACGCTATATTATTATTAAGATAGCTATAATGATATTCTTCAAACACACACGGGCGCGCGGCGAAAACCGCTTGAACAGAGGATAATATGTTTTTGACATTAACTTCAGCAATATCGTATGCGGACATAGCTTTTTTCGTCATACTCGGATTGGGATTGCTCGGCGGGCTTATCGGAGGTCTTGCGCGCGCCTTCAAGGGCTTTTTCAAATCGATCGCGATAATTCTGATCTCTCTACTCATCGTGGGCGTGACCGTCGCCCCCTTGAGCAAAATAGGCTTTGTGCAGAATATGACGTCGATGTTTGAAAGCAAAACGTCGTCCTGGGGCGAGGTATTCAATCAACCCGTGCATATCGCCGACGACGGGTCCTATTATATCGAGGTGGAATACGACGGCACCAAAAACAAAGTCAAGCTGGAGGATGCGGGCGGCAGCGGTCTTGTGGACCGTTCAAAGGCAAAATTCGCAAATTGGCTCGCAAAACGGTTTATCGACGCGGAAAACGAAGGACAAACTCTCGGCGAGGCGGCTGCGAATATGCTCACGACGATTATCGTAGCCGCGGTAGCGTTTGTCGTATATTGCATATTGCTGGGCATACTGTGTTGGATATTGCGCAAGCTTTTCAGGCCCCTGCACGACTCGGACAGCGGCGCCGTTCGCATCGTGGACAGGACGCTCGGCGCTATCATCGCCGCAGGTCTCGCGTTTATCTTCCTGCTGCTCGTGCTCGCGATACTTCATACGTTTGCAGGCAAGATACCCGTGCTCGAGGAGCATTTGACTTCATCGCCCGTTTGCGGATATTTTTATGAACACAATCCGATAAGCGACGTATTTGCCGCCATATTCGGCTGACGTGCTTTTGCCGCGCCCGTCGCGGAAAAGGAGCTTATATGAAAGTTTTACGCGGAACATTGACTTTTGTGCTCGGGATGCTCATAGGCATCATACTGTTTGTGGTGGCAATAGGCGGAACGGTTGTGATAATCGGCACGCAGCTCACCGTGGGCGATCTGCAGGATTCCCTTATAAAAAACGAAGTGATCTCTCCCGACAGCGATCTGTATAACAGCACCGTCATCGACGCCGTCAAGGGCATTTTAGGCGATATAAAAAACTTCGACGGCCTGTCTCTCAAAACTTTATATGCTCATTACGGAATAGAATTGCTTAACGGCATCAGCGGCATCGATTTCACGAATAAGGATTTTTACGATGTGCCGATCGTCACGATCGCAAAAGACCTTTCCATTCTGGTCAATTCTTTTACCCTCGAGGACATAGGGAAAATCGCGGGCGTGGATTTTTCGTCCTACGATCTGCCGATACTGACGGATAACGTCGGTAACAACGTGTCAACCGCCGTAGACAATATTTTGAAAACGATAAAGGGAGACATGTCCATTCGAGTTATAAAGGACGAATTCGGCGTCGATATAGGCGTAAACAACAACGGGCTTATCGCCGCACTTCAAGACGTAAAAGTGTCGCAATTCGGCAACGTGATAAACGTACTGCGGGCAAACCAGATCATCAAAACGGACGTCGACGCGTTTATTCCCGTCAAAGGCGAAATCAAGCTTTACGTAGAAGCGGACGAATATGAAGAGGTGAGCAAGCAACAGCTTGCAAGCTCCGCATACTCCCCCGCCGCAGGGGTAGAGACCTGCATGCTGGGCGGCAAGGATACCGACGGCGACGGCAAGGTCGACGCGCAGGACATACGCGAGCTGCGCTACGTAAAAAAATCCGCGGAGGTCGACGGCGCAACAAAGGAGATATTTGTGCCCGATCTTTCCTGCTATAAGGACGGCTTCGACGCAAACGATAGCGCAAAAACCTTTTATCGGCACATAATTTACAGAGAAATCGCAAGCTTGAGCGAGGCGCAAAGCAACCCCGTTTACATCATCGCCTATGCTAACCGCATACAAAAGCTCGGCGCGACCGCGGACGCGTGCACGCTTGTGCAAAGAGGCTTTATGCCTCTTGCGGAGGTCGACCTCAACGCAAAGGATTTTTGGGGCGTCGTCGACGAAACGATCACCAAGGACAGCGGATTAAAGCAGCTTGAAAACACGGCGGGCTTCGACCGTCCCGTTTACAGACGCATATATGCCGGCACGTCCTCCGCGCTTATTCAAAAGATCGCGTATTACACCGTGGCGGAGCTACAGGACGCGGACGGCTTGCTTGACAGCCTCACGATAGGCGACGTCGTTGAAATAAACGAGGATACCGCAAAGATAATAATATCTCTTAAGGACAGCACGCTCAAAACCGTCGGCTCCGACATAAACGACCTGACGCTGGATAAAATCCTCGATATAAAATTCGATAACTACGCCGAAGACGCGCACGGACTGTATGTCCGCGTTCAGGACGAAAACGGCAGTTACTATACGCCGTATAACGCCGCGTTGCACGACGGACTGACAAGATATTCGCGCAATAAAGCGGACGGCTCCTCGTCGCCTATACTTCAACGCTTCGCAGGCTCTACTCTGAACGGGTTTTCATCCGCGTTCGACTCGCTGCTGCTTGCCGACGTTCTCGATATGGACGGCGACGTTTATGCGACAGTCGACAGCGCGTATATGGAAGAAAATCCCGACGAACGCTATTACTGCTATGACGAGGAAACTCGCGTATACCGCGTTGCAAACGCCGAATATCGCAAACAAAATCCCGATAAAACTTATTATCGCGTCATAAGGACGGGAGAAAGCCCCTCTCTTCTCAAAAAGCTCGCCTACGTTCGCGTTGACGGCATGTCACGCGCTATAGACGCAGTAGTTGACGATCTGATGCTCTCCGAGGTCTTGGACGTATACAGCGAAAGCGCGATCAAGCTGCTCCCGTCGGACACGTCCTTTGACGAAAACGCGAGATATTTTATCGAGTACGATGAAACCGCAAACTATTGCGGCGAGGACGAGCGCGGCAAATACGCGTACGTTTGCGACGCCAGCGGCTCGTACGTCATGAGCAACTTCACATTCGTCCCCGTCGAAGCGACCTCCGTCAATAGCATTTTTTATACCTACGGCGATTATACCGCCCTATCGGAAACCGCCGCCGCAGAGCAAATGGCTTGCGGCAATCTCTATTACAGAGATAAAAAGACCGGCGAATACAAGCGCAACATCGTGCTTTGCTCGTATATGTACACCTACGCCGACGAGCACGGCGAGCACCCATACCGCGCGGAGGTATACCGCCGCGTGCTCTCATCCGCAACGCATGCCGACGAGGAAAACGGAATTTACGAGGGAAAGCAGTATAAATACGAAAGCGAGCTCCCCGCATACGGACTTTACATCAAAGACAATTATCGCGGCTTCCTTTCATACGACGGAACGACCGCCAATCCCGCTTTTGCCGACAAGCCGCTTTACGCTCTGAAAAAATCCGCCGACAACTCCCTTAAATACTTTATTTTGCAGGGCGATTTCAACTTTATCAAGGCGCTTAAGGGCACGGAGCTTATGCAAGGTCCGCTCTACGGCGAGGATGTCGTTTCCAACGGCGTGCTCTATGACAAACGCTCCTGCGAAGACGTTTACGTGCAAGCCGACGAAGGAAGATACGTCTTTGTCGACGGAAATTACGTGGAATTCGACACGGAGCTGCACGATGTCTCCGCCCCGAGATTTGACAAAAGGTTCGGCTATATCGCATATGCCAACGAAGCCTATTTCGAAGACGAGGACGCGCATATATCCGTCCTGTCTCCCGTCAAGCTCTCCTTCATACGCGAAAAGAGCGTGCCCGTGCTGCGCTTACTTGCGGGCGGCACCCTCTCTGAAATGAACGGGGTGATCTCAAACGCGACTATCGGCGACGTTATTGAAGCGGAGCACGGAAGCCTGTTCGACAGCCCTCTGATCAAGCAAACGAAAATAACCGATATCGGCAACGTCTTTAAAACCATCCTCGCAGATATGACCGTCGGCGAGCTAATGACCTGGTCAAAGATGACGAAGGTGGACGACCGAGTGAGGATCGCGCTTGCGGATATCACCGTCGAGAGACTGTTCAACAGCATTGAGATAACGCCCCGCAACACCTTTGAAATAAACATGTTCAAGCTCTACGGATACATCGATGATAAGACGGTATAAACAATCGGACGCAAATGCGGTCAAAGTCATAGCACATTCGGAGGATAAGCAGCGCTCCATGCGCTGCGCGTCCTCGTTGCGTTGCGATTATTTCATCGACAACGAACCGGAGCATTGCTTCGTCATGACGGACGAGTTCGACAAGCCTACGGGTTATATACTTTGCAGCACAAGCCGCGATCGCTTTGCCGCGCTCTTCCCCGCCTATCTTTCGATCGTCAGGCAAGAGGACAAACGTCTTTATGCCGCGCAAAAGAAGCTGTTTAAAAAAATAATATCGGCGCGAAGCGCATATGCGTATTTCACCCTCGACGTTTTGCCCTCCTTCCGCGACAAAGGCGGCGGAAAGGAGCTTGTAAACACGCTTATACGGCATCTGACGGATATCGAGGTCATGGGCGCGTGTACGCTGGCGGATACGCCGTCCGCGATTGCGTTTTGCGAGCGTATCGGCTTCGAGCGCATACTGCGCGTATCAAAAACGAGCGGAATATACCTATTTAAGATCAACACGATATAAAAATTCACAAATTCGCTGTTTATCTGTCAAAAAACGATATTTAAACGCTGGATATGAGAAAAGCGAGGCAATGCCTCGCTTTTCATTTGCTGCGCGTTTTATTTATTGATCGTTCTTCGTGAGCGTGACGTTTGCTGTGCCGTAGCCCGTGACGGTGTATTCTCCGACGGTAAACGTCGCGTCTTCTTGCCATATTACCGCGCCGCCGACGGTCAGCGTGCCGCCGTAGCTGTCGAGCGTATATATCGCAACGCTGCTCTTTGCATCGTTAAACCAAGCGAAATAGTACGTTTCGCCGTCTATCGTTGCGGTGACGACCTCGGCATATTGTTCAAAGGGCGTTATCTCCGCTTTGAATATACCGTCCGTTTCCGTAAACACGATACGGTACGTTGCCGTGATAGGCGTTTCGCCCTTCTTCACTGTATACTCGAACGTCGCCGTCGCGCCGTCCGCCAAACTATCGATTTCCACCATAGCGAAAACGTTGTTATAGGTTGAAATAAACAGCGTGCCGTATGCGTAATATATGTTGAACGACGGCGACGTGGACACGATTTTATCGCCGTCCTCCGCGCAGATGAACGTTGTTGAAGAAATGCTCATGCTCGTGCCGTAGCTTGTTTTAAATGTCTCAAACGGTCGTCCTTGGGACAATGCCATATACGTATCGCCCCACCTGTCGTAAACCATATATCCTCTGTATTTTTCAAGGTCCAACATGCCGTTCGTTTGAGTTTCGTTGCCCTCGACGGTAGTATTGAGCGCGCCCGTCGATATGTCAAACGTATACGTGCCGCTCTTGTATTCGCTGCCGTCAAAGTACAGCAAATTGCCCAAACCGTCAAACGCGACAAATCTGTTTGCACCCGCCGATACAAACCAGCCGCACGCCTCGGGCGCGGAAACACCCGCAAGCTTGAATTTGTTGTCAGGCAAAAGATACAACACTTTGATTTCGGCATCGCCATCATCTTTAGAAGCTATAAGCAAAATCGCACCCGATTGCTTGAAAACATAATATCTGAATTTGTCCGTTATCTCTCCATCAATCATTTCCGCCGTAAAATACCCGTCAAGCGTTATTTGAATACGCTCGTCATCTTCAAACGTATACGTGCCTTCGCCGGATTTAGTAACTATTTTGAATTGGAGCATATTATCATAGCTGCCGGGTCCGAAATAGCCTCTCACCACATAGTCCTCCGACGTGGTGGAGTAATCCCACTTTCTTTCCATGCCGTTGAGATTGAAAATTATTTCGCTGAATTGCACACTGTAGCCGACAGTTATCTTTTCATCTTTATACTCCAGCGTGAGCTTGCCGCTGTAGGTTTTCTCGTCATTCCCCGAGCCGACGGTGTATTGCTTGCCATCGAGCGTAATTTTCGCCGCGTTGTCCAAGTCGTAATACACGCCCGCCTCTCCTCCGAGCGCAGTCATGACGTTTCCTTTATACGTCACGGTGGAGTTATCCGCGTCAAACGTAGCCGTCGCGCTTTCCATGCCTACGAGCTCGATCGTATTACCCGTCACACTGTACGTTCCTGTCGAAACGCTTCCTAATTCGCTGACAAACGTATATTTGCCAAAGCCGTCAAGCGTCAGTTTATCCGCGTCAAACGCGCCGTACGAGCCGGCTTCCGCTCCGCGTAAAATAAGCTTGCCGCCCGAAAACATGCCCTGCACGTCAAACTTATCGATATATCCGCCGTCGGAGCTATCGACAAAACGCGTATAAATGCTTAATTTTTTTGGCGCGTTGCTTTCGGTATAACCGGGCAGGTTCATGCTGCTGTAATACACGTATCCCAATCCCGTATAGCCGCTGTCCTCGCCGAACTCAATCAACGCGTATCCCGTATCCGTGCCCGTAAACTTTATAGCGCCGTAGGGCGTCGACGCGCTGCCGCCCGCGGCGAAAGTCCCGTCCGTTTCCAGCTTTTTAAATTCGCCTTCGTATCCCATCTTGTAAGTTATGGGGTCGTTATTTCCGTCCATAGGCAAATTGTCTATGGTCGCGATGCTCGCGTTGAACGCCTCGACGAACGCGCTCGCGTTGACGTCGTCATAGGACGCGGTGCTCAACGGAGTGTAAATATATGCGTATACGCCGAACTGCGACAACGAGTTGTACATAAACGTAGGGCAAACGCCGATCTGGCTCAATACGCAAAACGCCGCTTCTCCTATAGTCGGAGGCGTCGTGCCTCTGAAAACGACCTGCTGCAGATATGATTGATTGAGGAACGCTCCGCCGCCGATAGAACGTATTCCTGTGCCGAACTCGATCCCGAAGAGCTGTCCCATCGCAAATGCGTAGTCGCCGACGGACGCAACGCCGTCTCCCAATATAAGGAAACGGGTCGTTCCATTGTTTATGCACGCTCCGCTTGCAACGGCGGTTACGCCGTCGGGCACGCGATAAACCAGATCGCTGCCTTGATAATCATAAAGCGTATTATCGGAAACGGTCTCGCCCTTTTGATTTTTTGCAAGCATGGTAAGCGTCGACGCGGTATAATCTATAAGATAGGTATCGCGCACGCCGTCTTCGTCCTCGATATAAACGTGCGTATCCGCATACATCTCCGTCGTTGCGACTTGAGCGAAATCGTATATCACCGCCGTCATGCTATAACCCCGATATAAAGTCAAGTCCCGCGAATCGTTTTTGAAAATGCCTTGCGTAACTTCGCTCTGATCCATTTCCTCGTCGGAGAATGAATACGGATCCACCTCTTCAACCTGCAAAAACCGTCTCACGATTTGCATCGTTCCCGTTTCCGCGCCCGCCAACACGGCGTCCCACGCGCAGGCCCTCGCCACGATCTGTAACGCTTCGTCTCCTCGTACGCCGTTTCCGAAAACGTCGTTGCCCAAAGTCGGGAAAGCCGCGCCCGCAAAGCCTATTTCAAAAGTATCGAGGCTTTTAAACGCCTTGTCTCCGATCCTCGTCACCGTAGACGGTATTGCGAAAATAACGACCTTGGTATTTTCAAACGCCTTTTCGCATATCTCCGTCGCGCCGCCGAGGTCTATTATCTTCACTTCGTTGTTGGCAAACGCGCTTGCTCCTATCTTGCCCGCAAACTCGGACATATCTACGATCTCCACGTTTTCGTTGGATGCGAACGCGCTTGCTCCGATCTCTGTGACGGACGAAGGTATTTTTACCTCCGCCGCGTTGAGATATCTCATCGAGCCGATTTTCGTGACGGGCTTGCCGTCATAGCTCGACGGAATGACGACCTCCGTGGGATAGGAATATTTGCTTATCGCCGATATCTCCCACTCGCCGTTTGCGAGCTGCTTATACTGCCAGCCGTTTTTTATTATGTCGTCGTTGGGCTTATCCTGCCAGATCGCGACGGCGGTTATATTTTCCGTAAGACTCCACGCGGACAAGGACGCGCCGTCCTTATTTGTTATCGCGCTGCCTCCGTACGACCACCCGCCGAATATCTTATCCGCTTTCGTCGCCGTACCGAGATCGTATTGCGCGCCGAACGTCACTTGCTTCGTCGTCTGCGTAAGCGCGTCGCCGCCGTTGACGTCGAGCGTAACGGTAAATTTCTTTGCCGACCATTTTGCGACAAGCGAGATATTGCCGTTGACGGTCGAAGCAAAATCAAAGGTCGCGCCGTCCAAAAGCCATTCTTCAAAATCATATCCCGTCCTTTGCGGGTCCTGCGGCTTCTCAACGGTTTTGCCCTTTACAACGGTTTTTTCAAACGACTGCACGCCCTCTCCGCTAAACGTTACCTTCACGTTTTCGGGCGGATCGTCGTTGCATGCGGCAAGCGTAAGGGCACACAACGCGACGATAAGTAAACAAACAATGAAAATCAAGCCTCTTTTTTTCATAAACACCTCGACAAATTATAACTTTTACGAGTCAAAGCTTCTTTCGTTTTTCTCTTATAATGAATATAAGATTTATAAATATAATATATCACATATTATGATTTGTCAATTTGCCCGCCGTGTATGAATAATTATAAAATTTTGCCAATAAATATGAATAAGCTTTGACCCTGAAACATGCAAGATAATGCAGATTTGCAAATTCCGTTTCTTTAATTCTCGTTTGATCAATAATTTATGTATACGGTTCATAATACGCGTATAGCGGAGAGACCGTCCTTATGCGCGAAAATATATTTAATACGAATATTCCAGACCGTAGCACCCGTCGTCGATTTCGTTTTGCACATGATCAAAGCCGTTTTCGTCTATGATTTTAAATCCGCATTTTTTATGTGCGCATAATGAGGATATATTTTTCTTGGACACGCAATCGTAAATCGTAAATTTACCGCTTGTTTTTAACTCGTTTATCATTTCTGTCAACAACCCGGTCGCGTACCCTTTATTTCTTAATTTCGGCATTGTTTCCAGCGCTTCGAGATAGTAAAACCGCTCTCTGATAAGATAAAGCCGCAATGCGCAAACCCATTTGCCGTTTTCTTCCAGCACATAATATATGTTGCCTCCGTTTAAAAACTCTTCTTTGATATATCTGCAATATTCGATTTCGACCGCTTTTATGGCTTCGGCTTCGTTTGTTATTTGCGGATAAAATACGGCCGCGTTTTCTCTGTTGCTTTCTTCATACACGGACATCAGCTTTTCGCAGTCGATCTCGTTCGGATTTGAAATTTTGAATACCATGCTTTACCTCTTTCAATAATCAAGCAGCCGACCGTTATCGTTCCATTCGCCGAACATTATATTTTGTCTGGTGTTATCAATAAGCTTTTTTAGCCGTCTGTTAAATAATTCGGGATCGTTTTTCTTGATCTGTATCGTATCCACTCTCACCCGTTGATATAGCGGCGGAAAATTTAAAAAGTTTTTCCACGTTATATCGTCCTCCTGCAACGCGGATAAAATTTCCCCGTCAACAGTAAAACCGGACGGGGACATGTCCGGCAAAACCGCGCGACCGCTGTCCGTCATCAAGCCCAACTTCTCCAATCTGCGGCACCGTTCTTTGTTCAATTCCGACCACTCCGAATTTTTTCTGCGCCGCGCAAGCCTTTGCGCCGTAACTCCATTATCAAGCGTCTTTGTCGTGCTGTCTATCCATCCGAAACACATCGCTTCTTCTACGGCGTCTATATACCAAAAAACATCGCCGTTTGTAGGCTTGCCGCGTTTGACGATCACCCAGCACTCCTTCTCCTTATCGTGGTTTTCAATAAGCCACCGACGCAGCTCTTCACGGTTTTTGTCTTTCAATAAATTCTTCGGTTGCATGTTTTTATTATACAGTTTTTATATTGTAAAGCAAAATAAAATATCGCATAAACAACGATTAGTTTTATAAGTTTCTAATTGTATATTTGTTTTAGTTAACGCCGCCAACCGCCCCTGTTTTAAGACGTTGTTTCGCAAAATAACGAGACAATGTTGACAAGCAAGTTGCATTTTCAAAAGAAAAGCACAATGCACTGCATTTTTCATTATCAATAGTTTAAAATGACAAGCATAAAAGCAGGGAGCTATGAGAAAAACCGCGTGGCATAGTCCGCTTTTTATAGAAAAAATACCTCGCGTAAAAGCCGATGTCTAAAAGCGCGGAACGCGCCAACCAAACAAAAGATTATGCGAAACGAATTTCGAGGCGTGCATCTTTGATTGTTATGCTAGCTATAATCTTTTGCGCGGAGTGACGAGAAAACGCGCTTGCATAGGTCACGCTTTTTTAAATGAAAAAGCGCACCCGGCGATGCGCGTTTTCGAGTAGCGCCTGTTGAGGGACTTGAACCCCCGTGTAATAGCAGCGTTGCGTGAGCTTGCTCACTCTTGCAACCTGCGCCCACTTCGGTAGAAGTGTCGGCAGGCATAGCCTGCGCCGCATTGCGGCTTGGGGTACAGTCCCTCTCGTACAAAAAAAAGCACACCTTCGTGTGCTTCTCTGGCGCCTGTTGAGGGACTTGAACCCCCGACACTTCGGTTAACAGCCGAATGCTCTACCGACTGAGCTAAACAGGCACTCATTTATAATGCTTGATTATAATAATATTTTATGCGGATTTTGTCAAGAAGTTTTTGCTGATTGCTCTTTTCTTTTTGCTTTGTATTATCGCCCGCTTCTCATCACCTTGCATCTCGCAAATTTTGAGACGCACAGCTTGTCGATATCCGTTTGACATGTCAAACGCTCACTCAAAAGCTCTCCCGCCTCTTTATCAAGATTTGCTATACCGAAAACGACAAGACACTTCAGGTCCTCGTCTGTACTGCCGAAAAAACATGCGCATGCTCTGTCTTTCGCCTTCTTCGATAGTTTTTGTATCCTGCGGCAGCGAAGCTCGTCGCATATAAGATGGGACATAATCTTATCGTCTATCCTGTAATAAATACAGTTTTTATTTTCGTTCTTATATTGCGCTATAAGCCCGTCAAGCGACTGCCCGTCCGACAGCTCGATTTCATTTTCCTCATCAAAGCAATCGTCTTGCGCAATGCTCAATATGCACTCCAAAAACATTCTGTCGCCTTCGCTTTGAAGCTGATATTTGTAAATCACGTAAGTCCCGTCCGGAGAGGCGTTACAACCTATCTCCGCAAACGCGTCGGCCAATATAAGTTTAATGTGCTGTTCGTTTAGCAACATACAATAAAGATTTTTCATTTTTCCCTCTTTTTCTCACTTCTAATCGGGCGATTTTTCCGTCTATTTATTTTCTCTTCCAAACGCCTCGATATATGCTTTTTCAAGTTGTCTTTTATCTGCTGGAATGTTCTTCCCAAAAGGGCTTTGAACGCAAGCTTTAAGCAAATCGTCGATATTTGCCTTTATGTCTTCAACGACCCATTTCGCCTCTCCGCCGAGATATAACGGACCCGTCGTCACAAAATATTTAAACCGCAACTCAACGTCTCTCGACCCGTCCGTACGCGTTATCCCGCAAAGATTGAAATACTTATTGTCTAATTTATGCGCGACTTTCAAAAACAGGACATCGTCCGTCCGCATATCTATAGCAAACATGTAGCCGTTGTCGTACGCCAACAAAAAATACTCGTTCAATCTGTCGACGGCAATGCCTGTGAGCGTATCTCCGGATACTTTATATTTGAATATGTTTTTGACTACTCTACCGCTCTTTGCGCTTATCAACGACAGTCCGCCCGAGGACGACGACCACTCGCAAAAAATTTTGTCTTGATATACAAACACTTTAGTCAATCTGTTTATGGGGCTTTTCCACAACACTTCGTTTGTGCATAAATCGACGCACTTCGTTTCATTCCTTAAGTACGACGGCACTATGGCGTATTTGTCGAGCAGTATGCTTATACCCTTTTTCGCTTCGCAAAGAGCGAGCGCCTCTATATTTGTAAGTTGTATGCTTCCCGCAATCTTGCCGTACGCATCGTAAAAGTCGCATTTTGCAAGCTCGTTCATACGCGCGCCGCTTTCTTTGCTGAACATTGGATTGACAAACTCGCACTCGCATCTTAAAAACCGCGATGAATCAAACGACTCGTATATCGCTTCAAAATTGCCTATCTCCCTGCTTCTTTCAAAATCCGACTTAAAAATCATACGCTTTTTTTAAAATTTACGCCTCCGCGCCGAACAACTTTTTATATGCTCTTTCCACTCCTACTATAGTTGTTGGAATTCTTATTCCTAAAGGACTTTCTTTAATTTCATCAATTATTTCTTTTATCGGCACGGTTATCTCTTTTTTCTCCCATCCCAACGGGTCTGTTGAATACACGCGAACATATCCCTTGTTAACAAATGTGAACGTTAAATTCCCGTCGTTGTTTTCAACATTCGTTAAAACTACAAACTCCGCGTCTTGAGTCATAAATTCGCGGAAAAGTTTTTTAGACATATATAGTTTATCCGTATGCATGTCAAGCAAAAACACACCGCCTTCCGAATATATAAACATAAATTGCTCATTCAATCTGTTTATATAAGGATGATGCATTTTTGTATTGTAGGTCATTACCTGCCGCAGTATCTCGCCGGTTTCCAAATCAAATACGGTCAGTCCTCCCCTACCTGTAAAACACCATTCCGTGTAAACGTCTTTACCTCTGACATAAACATAATAAAACTCATTTGCGGGCCAGGACCACAACAGTTTGTTAGTCTTTATCTCAAAACATGCTGCTGCGCCTTTATATGCGCCGGGAAAAATCAAATGCTTTCCGTTTTCCGCTACAGCAATAGGTTTTTCCCATGCAAAACAACTCCACGCCTCCGAGTTTGGAAGCATAAGACGACTCACTTCGTTATCGTCGTCATCGTATAATCTACACTCCGCAATTATGCCCTTATTTGTGAAATATTTGCAGTCGCATACGCTTTTTCTTATTTTTTCCGACTCATATTTTTCATATGTTGTAATAACGCGCCCCTCTTCCTGCCGCGGTAAGCCTCCACTTATCAATGATTTATCTATATTTGATTGCGCTTTCATTTATTTTTCCCCTACATTGTCTCGAGGTCTAAAATCTTCTTCTTTTTGCCGCAATTTGCGCACTCGAGCTTTATTGTTATCCAATCAAATGCGTCTCTCCAATTCTCTTCCGTCACGACGTCCGTGCCGTCGCCGACGTTGTCGCAAAGCAGCTGCTCCTTGCCTATATTTGAAAACGTCAAAAATATTTTGTATCCCGCATCCTTGCAATGTTCTCTTTTTGTCTTCATATTCCCGTCCGCCGCATATTGCTTATCCGGTTCGTCAAAATGATTGCACATGCCGTCGTACCCGTGACATCTGCTGTCAAACAGCACAATTTCTTTGCCGCACTTTTTACACTTTGCAACAAGATATTCATAAATCGTGGGGCTGTCGTCGTCTTCCATGAAAAAATGTCCTATATAGTTTTTATCCTTTATTGCCTCCTCAAGCGAGCCGTAATCTTTACCCAACTCGCCAATAACATACATCCAGCAGTTTTTACCAAGCTCGCCGCCGCCCGTCCAAAGACACATATACTTTATCTCGTTTTCCTCGGTATAATTTTTAAAAGGTCCTATTCTTTTATCTCTCATCTCCTCGGCTTTTTTCTCTATTTCAGCCATCTTTTCCATAAAAGGATAACTGCGCTTGAAGTATATATATCTATACTTAAAAACATCGCTTCCGCAATCGCAAATTATTTCGCACGTTTCTGTTTCACCTTTGACGGATACCGTGCGCGCATTATTTTTTATATATTTTGGAATTATCGACATATTGCCACCTGCTTTTCATTTGTAGTAATATAGCTGTTATATTTAAATTTTATAGTTATTTTTATAAAAAGTAAATATGCTTTCTTGCTTTTTTTGCTCAAAGAATTTATATTTAATAAATAAGAAAACATGGTATTTTAAAAAGCTATGGCAGAAGTTTTACTCGATTCGTTTATAGACAGCCTTAAAATTCTTGCGGTCGTTGCGGTATGCACTTATATAGTTGCCGCAATAGAGCCGTTTTTGGCAAAGAAAATAAGGCTGCACGGCAAACTCGCTCCGCTTATAGGGGTGAGCGTTGCCCTTTTGCCTCAATGCGGTTTTTCTGTTGTCGCAGCCGACCTATATCAAAAGCGTCATTTAACTATCGGCACTCTTATAGGCGTTTTTATAGCGACTTCCGACGAAGCGTTGCCAATCTTCTTGAGCTATCCAGAAAAAGCTCTGCACGTGTTGCCTTTAATCGCTTTAAAATTCGCAATAGGTTTAGTTCTCGGCTACTCTATAGATTTGATATTGACGAAAAGCAGGCGCGCCGTCGCTCATCATTTGGAGCATTGCGCTGACGATTATCAAATAAAGCTCATGCATTGCGACAGCGCGGAGCTTGTCGTAAAAGAACAACTTTCCTCTCCCTGCAACTGCGATGAATGCGCCCATTCCGATTGCCCTCATATAAAGGACGAATTTTCAAAACCGCAAAAATACGGTATTCTATACGATTATTCGGTTTTGTTTGATAAAAAAAGAGACAAACGCAAAAAAATAGACAGATTTTTTATACGTCCTTTGCTTCACTCTCTTGAAATATTTATTTACGTCCTTATCGTCAATATAATTTTCGGCATTATTATTTATTATATCGGCGAAGATAAAATAATAGATTTTCTTCTTTTAAACAAATATATAGCGCCGTTGATATCCGTTCTGATCGGAGCCGTGCCAAACTGCGTTTCTTCAATTGTATTGAGCGAGCTTTATATTATGGGAGGGCTTGGCTTCGGGGCCGCGCTTGGCGGTCTTTGCATGAACGCGGGACTTGGATTTATGATACTTTTCAAAAACGCAAAGCATTTAAAACGAAATATTTTGATATTTTTATCAATGCTTTTTATAAGCGTTTGCATTTCTTATATCTTCTCCGCAATATTCTCCTTCGGCAGTTTGAATATATAAAGGAAGCGCGTCTGTGGACAACGCAAAACACATGTTTATCTTTTGTTGAAAACAAGCACGGGGTTATCCACACCGCTTTTTTGATATAAATCTATATATTGATATTTTGTCGAAGTAGCAGCACTATCGATAGATTTATTGTGTTTTTTTCCACTTGTCAACATGGCTTATTTATGTTATCATTATTAAAAATAAATATAATAAATATCAGGTGAAGAAAATGAAGGTTTTATGTCAGGGAAAAGAGTTGAGCGACGCTCTCTCGAAAGTTGTAAAGGCATTGCCTCAAAAGAGAAATAATCCTATACTCGAAGGCGTTAAATTGTCCGCATACGGCGATACACTCACACTCTTCGCAACAGATCTCGAGCTTGCTATAGAAAAGAAAATAAACGCGCAGGTCTTGATAGAAGGAGAAATCGTAGTTCCGGGCAAGCTGTTTGCCGACTATGCTAAAAAGATAGAAGAAGAACAGGTTGAATTGGACGGGACGACGATAACCAAGCTCGTCATAAGATATCTTGAAAGCGAGCTTCAAATGAAAAGCCTGACAAGCGACGAATATCCGCTCTTTCAGGAGATAAACGCGGACAACTCTTTCACGATACTCAAGAAGGACTTTAAGGAAATCATAAACAAAGTGTTGCTTGCCGTGAGCGTCGACGACAGCAGGCCTGCTTTGAGAGGCGTTTGTCTCAATATAAAAGACGAAGAGGTCGAAGCCGTTGCAACTGACGGATACCGTCTCGGCTCCGCAAAGGCGTTGATCAAGAAAAACGGTATCGTCGGAAAGCTTGTCGTGCCGTCGAAGAGTATCACGGAGATAAGCAGACTTATAGACGACAGCGACGAGACGGTTACGGTGTTTGTAGAAAAGCATTATATCATGGTGGATCTTTTCCATACGAAAATCGTCACGCGTCTCATCAGCGAGGAGTTTTTAAATTACTCGAAGGTCATTCCGACTTCTTTCGAGACGACAGTTACGGTAGATAAGCAGGTTTTTGAAAAAGCGATCGATCGCGCTTCCCTTATCAACAGAAACGAGCGCAATTCTATCGTAAAGATCGATGTAAAAGAAAAGGAAATACTTCTCAATGCGCGCAGCGAGGACGGCGAAATAAACGAGCGTATAACCGCAGGCATAAACGGAAAGGATATCACGATTGGTTTTACGGTCAAATATATTAGCGAATGCTTGCGCGCCATCGACGATCCGTTTATAACGCTCAACTTCAACACATCCACTTCTCCATGCATTATAAACAGCGAAAACGGAAATTGGCTTTATCTGATTTTGCCGATCAGGGTCATAGGTTAAAAAAAGCCGCTCATCGGGAGCGGCTTTAATTTTTTTATCTGTTTAAAAGCATGTTTTTTATGTCTGCTACGGTTATCTTTATACGCGTGTTGGTTTTGATCTCATCGGTTATTTTATCGCGCGCATGGATAATAGTAGTATGATCTCTGCCGCCGAAAATCTCACCTATTTGAGCGAGAGGCATCGGGAGTAAATCCGTGATGAGATAAATTGCGATCATCCTCGGCTCCACAAGATTTTTTGTCTTTTTCTTTGAAAACAAATCATCCGTAGAGATTTTATAGAATTTGCAGACAGCGCCAATAATATCGCTTGCGTCGATCGCTCCGTCTTTATCCTCGATAAAATCGCTCAACGCTTCCGCGGCGAGCTCTCGCGTGTTTATGACATTGTTTGTAAGAGAACTGAAAAACACGATTTTGTTTAACAAACCTTCCATTTCTCGTATATTAGAAGTTGCGTTTTCCGCGATATAATCGGCAACCTCGTCCGATAGCTGAAATTTTGCCTGCGCCGCTTTATTTTTCAAGATAGCGACTCTCGTTTCCATATCCGGCGGCTGTATGTCTACAGTCAATCCCCAGCTGAAGCGAGTGCGCAATCTATCCTCGAGTGTGGTCAGTTCTTTTGGAGAGCGGTCGGAGGTGATTATAATCTGTTTATTTGTTTGATATAAATCGTTGAATATATGGAAAAATGCTTCCTGCGTTGCGTCTTTTCCTATCAAAAATTGAATATCGTCGATCATAAGAACGTCGCAGGATCGATATTTTTCTCTGAATTTATTGTTTTCTTCGTTCGATTTTGTTCTTATGACCGAAATAAGCTCCGTGACAAGCGTTTCCGCGCTGACATAAAGAACGCTCAAATTACTTCTATCCTTGCAAATAAGATTACCTATTGCGTGAAGCAAGTGGGTCTTGCCGAGTCCTACTCCCGAATATATAAACAGCGGATTGTATTTTTGACCCGGAGTGTCCGCGACCGTCTTGCATGCAGCCAAAGCATAGGCGTTGGACTTGCCCTCGATAAAAGTGTCGAACGTATATTTGTCGAGAAAGGGCGATTTTGTTTTTTGAGTGTCGGCCATCGGCCTTTTTTCAGATTGAGGAGAAACAAGAGAATCCGTCTGTTTGTTTATATATTCTTCCTTTTGAGAAGGGAGAATGACCAACACGTCCGTTATAGACGAATTTAAAGACGAAACGACTTCTTTTATAATTTCCAGATATTTGTGATCGATAGTTCTTTTGGCGCTTGCTGCAACGGTAGATAAAACAATCGTGTTATCGACAAAACAAACAGGCTCGAGTGCTTCTATCCAAACCTCGTAGTATATAGCCTGTATCGATTTTGAAAGCTCGTATTTGGCGTCCGACCAAAATTTTTCTATGTTTATCATAATTGAATTATAGCAAAAACAAGGAATAAAACAAGCAAAAATCCGAAAATAAAAAACAAAAGCATTATGTTGAAAAAAAATCGAGGTTAATATATACTTATTGTGCAATGAAAATCATCTCGCTGGAGCTAAATAATTTCAGAAACTATAAGCACGCGTTTGCGGAGTTTGACGACGGGCTTAACGTTTTATATGGAAAAAACGCAAGCGGAAAGACAAATATGATTGAAAGTATTTATTTATGCTCTATTTTTCACAGCCCGCGCACAACCAAAGATAAAGAGATGGTTTTGATCGGAGAAGCAAAGGCAAATATAAATCTTATTTTGCAAAAGAAATACAGAAAGCACAGTATAAATTTGCAAATAGACGAAAAAGGCAAAAAGAAAATATTGGTTGACAATATTCCTCTTAACAGAGCCGGCGAATTGTTTGGAGTACTCGGCGTGGTTTATTTCTCACCCGACGAAATGAAGCTTGTAAAAGAGTCGCCGCAAGAAAGACGCAGATTTATGGACGTCGGGTTGAGTCAACAGCAGCGAAGCTATTTTTATGCGTTGCAGCGGTATAACAAAACGCTCAAGCAAAAAAACAATCTTTTAAAGGAATGGAGAAATAATAAAAATATAGATTCTATGCTCGACGTGTGGGATATGGGGCTCGCAAAGGAAGGCGCGGAGATAATTTTCAAAAGGATAGAATACGTCAAGGTGTTGAACGACGCGGCAAGCAAATTTCATACCGCGATGAGCGAAGCAAAAGAAGAGTTGAGATTGACGTATGAATGCGCCGCTGATATTTCTGATAAAAACGAGCTCAAGCAATCATTATATGAAGAGATAGTAAAAACGCGAGCAAAAGACAAGGAATTGGGATACTGCACGGTGGGTCCTCACAGAGACGATATAAAAATAGAGATAAACGGAAAGGACAGCAGAAAATTTGCTTCTCAAGGACAGCAGAGAACTATCGCGCTTGCACTTAAGCTCGGCGAAGTTATAATATACAAAAACGAAATAGGCGAACCGCCCGTACTTTTGCTTGACGACGTATTGAGCGAGCTCGATATGCAAAGACAAAAGCTTTTGCTTGAGATGACGGCAGGGTTTCAAACTATACTGACCTGTACAGAGTTTGATATGAATGAAAAAGCAAACAAAATACAAATAAGCGACGGCGCCGTTATTCCAGGATAATTGCTTAAACACAGCTTTAAGTATGTAAAATGATAATATAAAAGGCTTAATTAAAAAACCGCTCTTTTGAGCGGTTTAAATTTAGTCTTTCTTTTCTTTGTTTGAAATCTGAAGCAATTGCATTATCGCATGTATGCGCTCGAGGTCGTCGTCTGTGAAATAATCAATCACGATTCTTCCCTTCGAGCCTTTTCTTATCAACGTGACCTTTGTGGAAAACAGTCGTTTCATATCGTTGACGAAATTTTTATATTCGAGAGGCAGCTGTTCTTTTTGTTTGCGTTTTGCGCCTGCCTGGCGTGAAGGACTTGCAAAATAGTTTTGCACCATTCTTTCCAGATCGCGTACGGATATATCTTGCGCGCACGCAGTCTTTGCCATCTCGATAAGCTTTTCTTTGTTGTCGACCGTGAGTATGGTGCGGGCGTGTCCCGGAGAAAGCTTGCCCGATTGAACCATTTCTTTGACTTCGTCGGGAAGCTGCAACAGGCGGAGAGTATTTGTGACGTACGGACGGGATTTGCCTATGCGTTGAGCCACCTCCTCCTGTGTGAGATTGTGGTTTTCCATCAGCTCGCGAATACCCTCCGCGGCTTCGATAGCGTTTAGGTTTTCGCGATGAAGGTTTTCAATAAGGGATATTTCCTGTATCTGTTGAGGGGTGAGCTCGCGCACGATGGCGGGGATTTTTTTAAGACCGGCAAGCAGGCTTGCCCTGAAGCGGCGCTCGCCTGCGATGATAAGATATCTGCCGCCTTCGCTCTTGACAAGCAGAATGGGTTGCAAAACTCCGTACATGGAAATGGAAGTCGCCATTGACTTAAGGCTTTCTTCGTCAAAGGTTTTTCTCGGCTGATTGGGATTGCGGTCGATAAGCTGTATGTCGATTTCCTGCGTAGGGACGTCGTCGGCAATATCCACCCTGATGTTTTCCGTATTATCTCTGAATAGAGCGCTCATGCCTCTCTGTCCGAGGCCGCCTTTAGTATTTGCCATGTTTCACCTCACAGTCCTTTTGAACAAAATTCGTCTGCCAACGCGGAGTATGCAGTAGCTCCCGCGCATTTTTTATCGTACAATGCCACCGGTTTGCCGTAGCTCGGCGCTTCCGCAAGTCTTATATTTCTCGGTATTTTTGTTTGGAATACCTTGTCGCCGAACACGTTTAATACCTCTTCCAACACGCCCTTTGCAAGCTTCGATCTGCTGTCGAACATTGTGAGAACTACGCCGAATATCTCAAGGTCTTTGTTGAGAAACTTTTTTACGAGCTTTATGGTGTTGAGCATCTGACTCAAGCCCTCGAGCGCGTAAAACTCGCTTTGTATGGGAACGATCACTCCGTGAGAAGCCGTGAGAGCGTTGACCGTGAGCAGTCCCAGAGACGGAGGGCAGTCGATAAATATATAATCGTATTCGTTTTCAATTTCCGCAAGCTTGCCCTGCAAAACGCTTTCTCTGCCGATCACGATCTGCGATAGCTCGAGCTCCGCTCCCGCGAGATCGCAGGATGACGGGATATAAAACAGATTTTTGATTTCCGCCTCGCGCACGGCTTCTTTTGTGGGGAGATCGTCGCAAAGAACCTCATATACGGATTTCTCCACTGTCTTTTGAAATTCGCCGAGCGCGCTCGACGCGTTGCATTGCGCGTCGAAATCCACGACGAGAACGCGCTTTCCGTTTAGCGCCAAAGCAGCCGCGAGATTTACGCAAGTCGTAGTTTTGCCTACGCCGCCTTTTTGATTTGAAAAAGAAATAATGCGTGCCATACGACGAGTTTATCACACTCCCGATTTTTTTTCAACAAGGTAATTTATAATTTATAAGCAAATAACGGTTATAACGGCTTTTTCTTTATTACGCCGTATTGGCGCGGGTATTGAGGCGGAGTGACGGCGACTTTTTCAAATACGATTATCGCGCGTCTGTCTCCGCCGGGCAGAGCGCAAAGCTTTGTGTTTTTATGTATCGCGCCCAAAGTCTTCATTGCGGAGGTCGTGCCCGCCAATTCGCTTTCGTCCGTTTTATATGCTACAAACACCCCGCCTGTTTTCAAAAGCGGCATGCTCAATTCAAGCAGGACGGGCAGCGAGGATACGGCTCTTGCGGTAACCGCGTCGAATTTTCCGAACAGCTTTTTTTGCTCCTCCGCTCTGCCTGATATTGCGGTTAGATTTGAAATATCAAGCATATTTGCGGAGCTTTGTACAAAATTTATTTTTTTTGCCGTGGAGTCAAGCGCCGTCACGGATATATCCTTGCGAGCGATAGCAAGCGGAACGGCGGGAAAGCCTGCGCCCGAGCCTATATCGCAGACGTTTGCGCCGCGCGGGATTTCGCTTGCGCCTATAAGAGAATCAACGATGTGCTTCACGATAAAATCGTTTACGTCTGTGATCGCCGTGAGGTTGAAGCTTTTGTTTGCTTCCAACACCAAATCGACGTAGCGTAAAAGAGCGCTACGCATTGTTTCGTCTAGAGGTACGTTTATTTGGTTTGAATAAATCAAAAGCGCGTCTGACGGGTACATACTTAAATTTTAACAGTTATCGGAATATAAAGCAAGCATATTGAATTTTCAGGATAACGGTGATATCATTAAAACAACAAGCCGAAAAGGAGAATGAAGATGAGGATAGGTATTATTACCGCGCTTGCGGAAGAAATGATGCCGATATACGGCAAGCTTGGCAACGTTGCCGCAGAGACCGTGATACACGGCGTGCGCATAAGACATATAAAGCTCGGCGCGGACAGCATATATCTCGCAACGGGCGGCGTCGGCGAGGTCAACGCGGCGCTCACACTGCAAATGCTTGTTGACATGTTCGATATAGAGGTTGCGCTCAATTTCGGATTTGTAGGGACGCTCAATCCGGCTATAGGTATAGGCGAGCTTGTGATTGCCGACAGAGTTTGCCATTATCAATTCGACACTTCGCAGATAGACGGGACGAAGCCCGGACAGTATCTTGACAACGACGATATCTATTTTTATCTTGACGGATCGCTTGTCGAAAAAACGCTCGCCGCAATCGGCAAGCCCATAAAAAGAGTCGCCGTCGCGAGCGGAGACGTGTTTGTAGCGGACGGCGCGACAAAGCGCAGATTGGCGGATGAGTTCGGATGCGACATATGCGAAATGGAGTTGGCCGGGCTGGCTATAGCGTGCAACAGAAACGGGATCCCGTTGCTTTCTGTAAAAGCCGTATCCGACAGAGCCGACGACGGCGCGCCCGTAAGCTTTGACGAGGCGTTGGCAAAAGGGCTTTCGAGATATGACGAAATACTGCCGGCGGTGATTGCCGCCGTTACGGGAAAGACGTCGCCGTTGCCGCCCGTAAAGAATAGATAGCCGCAAAAACGATAGTTAAAATACCGGTTTTGTCTATTTAAACAGGTAAATGAGAAAACGGCGGGCTGTCAGCCCGCCGTTTGATTTTGCGTGAATATAGGTTTATTCTTGCGTTTCGCCGTTTTGCGCCGCAGGGACTTCGACGGGTTCCGCCTGCGCATTGTCGGCTTCGGTAACAACGGTTTCCTCTTCTTCTTCATGCGGAGTGAGCGCGATAGCCATGACGTTTATATTATCGTCCTTTAGCTTCATTACGCGCACGCCTTGGGTGTTGCGTCCGATCTTGCTTATCTCGTCTGCCTGCACGCGGATGATCACGCCCGTGTCTGTGATCATCATCACGTCCGTATCGGCGGGTATGACCTTGAGGCATACAAGCGAACCCGTGCGGTCGTTGAATACGCCCGCGCGTACGCCTTTGCCCGCTCTGCCCTGCAACGGATAGTCCGACACGTCGCTGCGTTTGCCGTAACCGTTTGAGGTGACCGTAAGTATCTCGTCGCCCTCGCGCACGACGGTGAATGCTACGAGCGTCGCGTCGGCGGGGATGTTCATCGCCTTGACGCCCATAGCGGTCCTGCCCATGGGGCGCACGACGCTCTCGTGGAAGTGGATGCTCAAGCCCTTGCTCGAAGCCACGATAAGCTCGCAGTTGCCGTCGGTAACGACCGCGTCGATAAGCTCGTCGTCCTCGTTGAATTTGATTGCGATCTTGCCGTTGCGCTTGATCGACTCGTATTCCTCAAGCGGAGTCTTTTTGATGAGACCGCGTTTTGTGGCGAGCATGAGGAATTTTCCTTCTTTCTCGTCCGGCAGCTGCAGGAACGCCTGAATTTTTTCTCCCTGTTCGAGCTGCAGCAGGTTTACCGCCGCTCTTCCGCGCGCGTTTCTGCTTGCCTCCGGGATCTCGTACGCTTTGAGCGTAAACACCTTGCCGCGGTTTGTGAAGAACATCAACGTCTCGTGAGTGTTGGAGGTGAATATCTTTTCAACAAAGTCCTCGTCTTTGGCTTTGTGCGCGGTCACTCCCATGCCGCCGCGGTGTTGGGCTTTGTACTCGGAGACGGGAAGTCTCTTGATATAGCCGCCGTGCGTCATGGATATCACGACGTCTTCTCTTTCGATAAGGTCTTCGATATCTATATCGCCGTAATCGAAAGTAAGCTCCGAACGTCTGGGAGTGGAGAATTGAGCTTTGACCGCTGTGAGCTCCTTGACGATAATGGCTTTTACCTCTTCGTCGTTTGAGAGCACGAAGTTGTAATACTCCACCTGTTTTTCTATTTCCGCGAGCTCGGAGTTTATCTTTTCCACCTCGAGGCCGGTCAAACGCTGCAAGCGCATGTCGAGTATCGCAGCCGCCTGCTTGTCGGAAAGCAGATACGTTTCTGTGAGCTTTGCCATGGCGTCCTGACGGTCGCGCGATTTTTTGAGCAGCTCCACGATAGCGTCGATGTTTTCAAGCGCGATGTGCAGACCTTGCAGGATGTGCTGTCTTTCCTGCGCTTTTTCGAGGTCGAAGCGCGTGCGGCGTATGACGACGTCCTTTTGATGGGCGACGTAGCAGCTTAAGATCTCTTTTAGGTTCAACACGCGCGGCACGCCGTCGACAAGCGCGAGCATGATCATGCTGAAGTTGGTTTGCATCGCCGTTTGCTTGTAGAGCTGATTGAGAAGCACCTGTGCGTTGACGTCCTTTTTGAGCTCTATGACTATGCGCATGCCGTGACGGTCGGTCTCCTCGCGCAGATCCGCTATGCCCTCGAGACGCTTGTCCTTGACCTGATCGGCGATGTTTTCTATGAGGAGCGCTTTATTGACCTGATACGGGATCTCCGTAACTATAATGCGGCTTTTGCCGTTGGCAAGCTCTTCGATCTCCGCGCGGGCGCGAAGTATCGCCGCGCCGCGACCGGTACGGTACGCCTGTTTGATCGTATTCCTGCCCAGGATCAACGCGCCGGTGGGGAAATCGGGCGCGGGCATATATTCCATGAGGTCGTCGACGGTCGCGTCGGGATCGCCTATGAGCGCGACAGTTGCGTCTATGACCTCGCCGAGGTTGTGCGGCGGGATAGAAGTCGCCATGCCGACTGCGATGCCGTCAGAGCCGTTTACGAGCAGATTCGGAAATCTTGAAGGCAAAACGACGGGCTGCTCTCTCGTATCGTCGAAGTTGGGATAGAAGTCGACGGTTTTTTTGTCGATATCCCTTATCATCTCAAGCGCGATTTTAGACAGACGCGCTTCGGTATACCTGTATGCCGCCGCGGGGTCGCCGTCGACGGAACCGAAGTTGCCGTGCCCGTCTACAAGCGGACAGCGAATGGAAAAATCCTGCGCCAGACGCACTAACGCGTCGTATACGGAGCTGTCGCCGTGGGGATGATACTTGCCCAGCACCTCGCCGACGACCATAGCGCACTTGCGGTACGGCTTGTCGGGCGTGAGACCCAGCTCGCTCATTGCGTAAAGTATCCTTCTGTGCACGGGCTTCAGGCCGTCTCTGACGTCGGGGATGGCGCGCGACACGTTGACTGCCATTGCATATGAGATGAACGACTTTTTAAGCTCGCCGTTAATCTCGATGTTTTTGACCGTGGAATTGGCAATGTGTTGAATATATTCGTTGTTTTTATCGTCTCTTATGTTCGCCATGATCTCCTCCCAATATTAAACGTCAAGGTCTGTGACGAGCGTCGCGTTTTGCTCGATGAATTCGCGGCGAAGCTCCGGTTGCTCGCCCATGAGGACGGAGAACAGCCTGTCCGCCTCGATTGCGTCTTCCATCGTGACCTTGAGCAGCGTGCGGTTTTGCGGGTCCATAGTGGTCTCCCAAAGCTGCTCCGGGTTCATCTCGCCGAGACCCTTGTATCTTTGCAATTCTCCGCTCTTTCTGCCGTTTTCATCATAGTATTGGTTGAGGCTGTCGTCGTCGTAGAAATACAGCTCCTGCTTGCCCTTTGCGATCTTATAAAGCGGAGGAAGCGCGATATAAACGTGGCCGTTTTCTATGAGCGGGCGCATGAAGCGGAAGAAGAACGTGAGCATAAGTATGCGGATGTGACTTCCGTCGACGTCGGCGTCCGTCATGCAGATGATGCGGTTGTAGCGCAGCTTGCTTTCGTCGTATTCCGCATTTATACCGCAGCCGAAGGCGGTTATCATCGCCTTTATCTCTTTGTTTTCAAGCACTCTGTGAAGAGAGGCCTTTTCAACGTTGAGTATCTTGCCGCGAAGCGGAAGTATCGCCTGAAAGCGTCTGTCGCGGCCTTGCTTTGCGCTGCCGCCTGCGGAGTCGCCCTCGACGAGATATATTTCACAGTTTTTCGGGTCCTTATCCGTGCAGTCCGCAAGCTTGCCGGGGAGGGTAGTGCTCTCGAGCGCGCTCTTTCTGCGGGCGCTTTCTCTCGCAAGCCTCGCCGCCTCGCGCGCGCGTTGCGCGGTTATGGTTTTCAAAATAAGCTCCTTGGCTTCGCGAGGATGCTCCTCGAGGTATGTGCCAAAGCCCTCCACAACGCCCTTGGACACGGCCGAGCGCATGCTGCTGTTGCCGAGCTTGGTCTTGGTCTGTCCCTCGAATTGAGGCTCCGCAAGCTTGACCGATATCACCGCCACAAGCCCCTCTCGCACGTCTTCGCCGCTCAACTTCTCGTTGCCCTTGAGAATGCCTGCGCGGGAGCCGTAGTCGTTTATGACCTTCGTGAGCGCCGCCTTGAAGCCGTCCAGGTGCGTGCCGCCCTCTTCGGTGTTTATGTTGTTGGCAAAGGCAAGGATCGTGTCGGAATAGCTGTCGTTATACTGCATTGCGACTTCGATCTCGCTGTCGTCGTATTTTTCGTCAAAATATATGACCTCGGGGAAAATGGTTTCTTTGGTCTTGTTCATTTCTTCGACAAAAGAAACTATGCCGCCCTCATAGCAAAACGTCTCTCTGCGCTCCGGCTCTATACGTTGATCGGATATCTCGATGACCAGGCCCTTGTTCAGATACGCAAGCTCGCGCAAGCGCGTCTTCATGGTGTCGTAGTTGAAGTTCAGCGTCTCGAAAATCTCGTTGTCGGGATAGAACGTGATCGTTGTGCCCGTATCGTCCGCTTCGCCGACCACCGCCAACGGTCTTTCCGCAACGCCTCTGTTGAAGCGAATGCGATAAAGCTTGCCGTTTTGTCGCACTTCCGCGACAAGCCACTCCGAAAGCGCGTTGACGCAGGATACGCCCACGCCGTGCAGACCGCCGGAGATCTTGTATCCGCCGCTGCCGAATTTGCCGCCGGCGTGAAGCTTTGTCAACACCACCTCGACGGCGGATTTGCCCTCTTTTTCTATAATGCCCGTGGGGATGCCTCTGCCGTTATCCGTAACGCGGATAGCGCCGTCGTTTAAGATCTCCACGTTGATTTTTGTGCAATAGCCGGCAAGCGCTTCGTCTATGGAGTTATCCACTACCTCGGTGACGAGATGGTGCAAGCCGCGCACGTCGGTTGAGCCGATATACATGCCGGGACGTTTTCTTACAGGATCCAAGCCCTCCAGAACCTGAATATCGCCGGCGCCGTAGCTGTGTTTAACTTCTTCCGCCATATTCCCTCCTATAATATATAATAATTATATAAATTATATATACAATAATATAGTTTAAATAATTATATCAGTATAATATATAAAAAGCAAGCTCTTTTAAAAAACAAATTAAATGGTTAACTTGTGAATTAAAATAACACATTTAAATGCATTGAAAATATTCAAACATAAGCTGAATAACAATTATAAATGTCGTCAATTTTTTATCGAAATTTTAAAACGTACAAATTTTAAAAATATAAAATAAATATTAAAGCCTGGTTATCGCGTGCAACCGAAGCCGTCAAATTATATGGTATACTATTTATAAAGAAGCGGTCTTCAGTGATATTTTTATTATGAGAGCTGCGTGCAAGTAAACTGAAGCTCAATTAAAACAAACAATTAAAACGAGTCGGTGTGCAAAATTTATTACATCATTTGTTATAATCCTACTATGTTTTATAATGCTGCGCAAATTTATCACCGTAATGATGCAATTAATGTTAAGCAATTTATCGCTATAGCAATGCAATATAATATTGAGTTGCGACGCATTTGGTTTTATGGCCTTTGAATTTCAGCCGTATTAAATATGTAATAATGCGTATAAGAAATACAAACAATATTAAATAAATCGTAGGCGAATGCGTTAATATTGTATGATGATTTTTACGCTATTTACCATGCCGTAACTTGCGAGCATTCATTACGCGATTAATAGCGTAATCCCGTTTCGTATATACAAAGCGGCGTCGGAGAGGCATTTTTCTGTATAACGGTTTTATGTTCGGGAAGTCTGTAGATATTAAAAATGCACGGCATGCTAACGTCGCAATCAACCGATTTGCACAATAAACTTTAAATGTGCTTGAATGATAGAGACGGCGACGCTATGGTGAGTCTGGTTATATTGTTTCCCGTGAAACATTTTTTTATTAGCGTAGATGATTTAAATACATAATTAACACAAATAATGCCTGTGAATGTCGGAATGGTCGACGTGCGAGATTCTTTAAATAAGCAATGAGAAAACCATCGTATTTGCGCGCGTTTATATATGTTCCACGTGAAACATTTTTAGCTTGGCAAAAGTTTCTCGTGAAACCATTGGGCGATTTTACCTACTAAATAGTAGCATTTTTATACTAAACAGAGGCGCTGTGATAAAATTTTGCGTTTCTCCGTTATTGGCATTTTAGCAAAATTTAGCATTTTGCTCCCAAATTTTTTTATAACGAATGTTTTGCAAGAAATCGCATGATTTTTTATTGGTTTCACACAGCTAACGATTGTTTGATTTGCGTCATATTGAGTATAAATCTGCATTCAAAAGCTAAAGCGTCTTTAATTATAGAAATTAAGTTTACAAGTAAACCTATTTGGCCGAATAATAGCATTTTGCTATTATTCGGCGGCGTTTTGAACATGTTAGACCGCAGAAAATTGAATTTATGCTTGAAATTGAAGGTTTAAACTGATATATTTTATATAACTACTATATGTGCGCTGTGCGGGCGCATTGAGGGAGGAGGTTTATGGAAGAGAGAAAATGGTTTAAGGAGATGTCGGTATATCAAATCTGGCCGCGTTCGTTTTGCGACGGTAACAATGACGGAATAGGCGATTTGAAGGGCGTGCTGACAAAGCTCGAATATATTAAAAGCGTCGGCGTTGACGCAATATGGTTTTCGCCGCTGTACGTATCTCCGCAGGCGGACTATGGATATGACATCGCCGATTATTGCGATATAAATCCCGAGTACGGTACCTTGGACGATTTCAAGGAGGTGCTTGAAAAGGCGCACTCTTTGGGATTGAAGGTGATAATGGATCTGGTGATAAACCATACGTCCGACCAACACGAGTGGTTTAAAAAGAGCGTCAAGCGCGAAGCGCCGTATACTGATTTTTATATATGGAGCAAGGGCAAAGGTAAGAACGGCAAAAAGGCCCCCAATAATTGGATGTCCACCTTCCCCGGTTCCGCATGGGAATATAACGAGGAGAGAGGCGAGTTTTATCTGCACCTTTACGCCAAGGAGCAGCCCGACCTCAATCACGACAATCCCGCTGTCAGAGAGGCTATCAAGAGCGTCATGCGTTTTTGGCTGGATATGGGCGTAGACGGCTTCAGAGAGGACGTTATAACGCAGATAAGCAAGGCGGAGGGGCTGCCCAACGGCAATCCGATAATGCCTGCGTCGAGAGGCTTGGAACATTATAATTGCGGTCCGCATATCCACGAGTATTTGAGCGAATATCGCGAGGTATTGAAGGATTACGACGCGTTTCAGGTGGGCGAGGCTCCGTTTATGACGCCTAAAAAGGCGCTTACCTTCGTCAACGAAAACAAAAAAGAGCTCGATATGATGATATCCTTCCAACATATGGAGGCGGATTGCATCATGATAGAGTGGGTGCATCTGCCCTTTAATCTTGTCAAGCTCAAAAAGATCTACGACAAGTGGCAGACGATGCTTTTCGGCAGAGCGTGGAACGTGAATTATCTCGAAAACCACGACCATGCAAGGATAATCACGCGTTACGGCAGCGAAAAATACCGCGTGGAAAGCGGCAAATGTCTTGCCTTGATGTATACGTTCTTAAGCGGCACACAGTTTGTCTATCAAGGGCAGGAGATAGGCATGACCTCGCTGCATTACGACAAGTATCCCAAGGGCAGCGACCCGTGGACGCAGTTCAAGGACGTGTCCACCTTCTGCGTGAGAGACCTCATGAAGAAATTCGGTTTCAGCGAAAAGCATATCCTCAAGGTCGCGCCGCATGCGGCAAGGGACAACGCGCGCACGCCCGTGCAGTGGTCGGCGCAGAAGAACGCGGGCTTCAGCGATGTCGAGCCGTGGTTTACCGTCAATCCCAACTATAAGGAAGTCAACGTGGAAGCGGCGGAAAACGACCCCAAATCCCTGCTCAATTTTTATCGCAAGCTGCTTGCGCTACGCAAGGAATATAAGGAAGCGGCGATTTACGGCGAATTTGTCATACATCGCAAGAGAGACAAACATCTGTTTGTATACGACAAGATCGCAAAGGACGGCGCAAAGCTCACGGTCATTCTCAATGTCAGCGACAAGCCCGTGCCCTGCAAGCGCGTCAAGAAGTACATCGATAAAAACGCGAAGGAGATCGCTTCCGTGTACGACGGCAGCTTTGCGGAGCTTATGAGACCTTATGCGGGCAAGGTGTTTTACACAGATCGGAAGAGCGTCGTGTAGGGAAAGAGTGT
>CANDBZ010000003.1 GCA_947383095.1 uncultured Clostridia bacterium
GGCATAGGCTGCCCGGGATCCGTTTACGATGAAAAAGGCGTAGTGCGATACGCCAGCAATCTAAATTTCAAAATTACGCCGATCGACGATATCATGAGAAAACTGACGGGCATAGACAACGTCAGGACAAGCAACGACGCCAACTGCGCGGCGCTCGGCGAAACGCTGTTCGGCGCGGGCAACGGCGCGAAAAACAGCGTGCTCGTCACCTTGGGCACGGGCGTAGGCACGGGCATCGTCGTAGACGGCAGGCTGCTCACGGGCAACCGCTCGGCAGGCGCGGAGGGCGGCCACATCGGCGTTAATCTCGGCGGAGCGACTTGCGGCTGCGGAAAATGCGGACATTATGAAGCGTACGCGTCGGCTACCGCGCTTATGAAGCAGGTCGAAGCCGCTTGCGAAAAGCATCCCGAAAGTGGCCTCGCTAAATATGCCGAGGAAAACGGAATTGACGGTAAAACCGTGTTTATATGTGCAAAAGACGGTGATAAAACCGCGATTGCGACATTAAAGCGATATATCAAATATGTCGGCACGGGGCTTGTGACGTTTGCGAATTTGTTTTTCCCCGAGGTCATCATCATCGGCGGAGGCATATCCAACGCAGGCGACGATATAGTTAAGCCCCTTCAAAGATACGTGTCGCGAAATATTTACGGAGCGCAGTACAATCCGAAGATCAAAGTGGTTGCGGCAACGTTGAAAAACGACGCGGGCATAATCGGCGCGGCGGCGCTTTGCATGGAAAAGCTTTGAATTTATGGATATTAAGGAAAAATTCGAACGTATTTTATCCGAGGTGGAAAAGCCCGCCCGCTATTGCGGCGGAGAATGGAACACGCCCGACGTGAAGAAACCGCACAGGGCGGATATGTGCTTCTGCTTCCCCGAGCTTTACGAGATAGGCATGAGCAATCTCGGCGTGCAAATACTTTACGACATTGTCAATAAGGACGACGACTTCGTCGCGGAAAGATGTTACGCGCCTGGGCTTGACCTCGCGGCGAAGCTCAAGGAGAATAATATCCCTTTGCTTTCGCTTGAGACGAGGAAGCCTCTCAAGGATTTTGCCGTGCTGGGATTTTCCATCGGCTTCGAGCTTTTGTATACCAACGTGCTTTATATGCTTGATCTGGCGGGCATACCGTTTTATGCCTCGCAGCGCGGAGAGGAATATCCCATACTGCTTGCCGGCGGTCCCTGCACCGTCAATCCGGAGCCCTTTGCGGATTTTTTCGACGTTATAGTATGCGGCGAGGGAGAAGAAGCGGATATTAATCTGCTCCGCGCCGTGGCGGACGGGAAGGATAAGGGCTTAAGCAAGGCGGAGATACTTCAGCTTGTCAATGGAATGGAGGGAATATACGTCCCGTCTTTGCACAAGGACGGAGAGACGGTGAAGAAAGCCATTGTGCGCGATTTTGAAAATGCGTCCTTCCCCTCGCGCCCGCTTGTGCCCAATATCGAGGCGGTCCACGACAGAGCGGTCGTCGAGCTGTACAGAGGCTGCGGCAGCGGTTGCAGATTTTGTCAGGCGGGCTTCTGGTACCGCCCCATACGCGAGCGCAGCGCACAGAGATGCGCGCGGCTCGGCATGGATATGATAAACAGCGCGGGCTTCGGCGAAATGTCGCTTTGCTCGCTGTCCACGGGCGACTATACTCATCTTGAAGAGCTTGAAAATATTCTCGTGCCTTTTTGCGACGAGAAGAGAGTCAATCTCGCGTTGCCGAGTCTGCGCATAAGCTCTTTTTCGTCGGATATGGTGAGGCAGTCGCGCAGAAGCTCGCTTACCTTTGCGCCGGAGGCGGGCACGCAGAGACTGCGCAACGTGATAAACAAAAACGTCACCGATGAGGAGATAGACAACCTTGCGGGCGCGTTTGAAGCGGGGTATGACAGCATAAAGCTGTATTTCATGCTCGGCTTGCCCACGGAGACGGACGAGGATATAGCCGGCATTGCGGAGATCTGCAAGCGGCTCAAGGGGCTTTATTATCTGAAGAGGCACAAGAGAGGGCTCAATATTTCGGTGAGCTGCGCCGTGTTCATTCCAAAGCCGTGCACGCCTTTTCAATGGGAGGCGCAGATAAGCTTTGAAGAGATGCTGCGCAGGCAAAGCTACTTAAGAGGGCTTTTGCGCGAGATAAAAGGCGTGACGTTTTCCTGGCACGGGGCGGAGACCTCTGTATTGGAGGCGGCTCTTGCGCGGGGAGACAGACGGCAGAGCGCGGTTATCGAGCGGGCGTACAGACTCGGCGCAAGATTCGACGCATGGACGGAGCAATTTAAATGGGAGCTGTGGACGCAGGCTTTTGCGGATTGCGGGTTGAGCGTGGACGATTACATACGAGAGCGCGGAACGGACGAGGCGCTGCCTTGGGATTTTATCGATACCGGCGTGTCCAAAAAGTATCTGCTTAAGGAAAGAGCGCTTGGATATAAAGAAATCACGACTAAAAATTGCAGAGAGGGCTGCAACGCTTGCGGGGCAAATAAATTCGGCAAATGCACGATTTATTGAAATCGCAGGCTGGAGACGGATGAAGATGGTTGTTTTGAAGCACGTAAAACGGGATAGCGCATGTTTTATATCGCACATCGATATGTTGCGGCATGTGTCTCGCATTTTGAGAAGAGCGGGTATTCCCGTAAAGTTTTCTCAAGGCTTCAACCCGCACGCGCTCGTATTTTTCTCTCCGCCGCTTGCCGTGGGGGTGAGCTCCGATTCGGAATACCTTGCGATCGACACGGATATGCCCAAAGATGAAGTTATGGAGCGGTACAACCGCGCCGTGCCATATACGATAAGTGCGGAAAAAGCTTTCGCATGTGAAAAAAATCCCAATTTACAGGCAAAAATCATTGCGGCGGATTATATTTTCGACGTAGCTTTCGCGCCGTTGGATTTTAGCGGCGGTTTCGAGATCGAGTATACGAAAAAGGGCGAGACGGTCAAGGAAAACGTATCAGATAGGATCATAAACGCGTTTGATGTCGACGGGAAGCTTTGCATGCGGCTCGCAAACGGGAATTCGAGCTTGAGACCGGACAGGATCTTGGGCGAGCTCAACCGCAGGCTTGGCTCCGACCTTCGCGTGACCGATGTCAAAAAAATCGCGCAGTATGTCGACGATAGCGGCTTAACCGTCGCTGTCGACGAGTTTTTGACGGAATCGTCTAAATAAATTTTCAGAGGATAAAGTGAAGCAACTCATTTTGGACCACACTCCATACTGTACGCGCGCCGCGCTTGTCGAGAACGGCGAAATGATAGAGTTCTCCGTTGAAATGACGAGCGTACGCGGCATCGTGGGCAATATTTACAAGGGGAAAGTCGAAAACGTCCTGGGGGGCATGAAGGCGGCTTTCGTCAATATCGGGCTGGAGCGCAACGGCTTTTTGTACGTGGGCGAATCGCTTGTCGACAAAAACAGGCTGCACAGCGTCATGCCGAAGCCCAATACGAAGCTGTCTTCCGGCGACGTGATAATGTGTCAGGTCGTCAAGGACCAATTCGGGCAGAAGGGCGCGAGGCTTACCACGGATATCACGCTTGCGGGATATTATCTCGTATATCTGCCCAATTCCGAATTTATAGGCGTATCGAGAAAGATCGAAAACGACAAGCGCAGAGAGTATCTCGAGCAGCTTGTCAAGTCCGTCTGTCCGAGGGGAGGCGGATTTATAATACGTTCCGCGGCGGAGAAGGCGGGCGACGAGGACATTTTCAAGGACGCGGCGCAGCTTATCTCTTTGTGGGGAAAGGTGCAAGAGGATTTTGCGCGCGCGCCCGAAAAGAGCATGGTCTTTGAGGAAGCGTCGCTTTTTGAAAGAGCCCTGCGTGACACGTTCAGCGAGGATGTCGATAAAATAGTCGTGAACGACGCGGATATCGCCGCGCAGCTTGCGGGACGCGTAGGAAACGCGCAGGTGGAAGCATACGGCGGCGAGCGCAACATTATGGCGCATTTCGGCTTGAGCGCGCAGATAAACCATTTGTGCGACCACAAGGTGCAGATGTCAAACGGCGCGTATATCGTGATAGACAAGACGGAAGCTTGCACGGTCATCGACGTCAATACGGGCAAATTCGTGGGCACGAGAGATCTGGAAGATACGGTGTTTAAGACGAATATGGCGGCGGTAGAGTGCATATCGAGGCAGCTGCGCATAAGAAACATAAGCGGTATCGTGGTGATAGACTTCATCGATATGATGCTCGAGGAGCACAGGAACGCAGTAGTCGAGGCGTTGAGAGAGGCTTTGAAGCACGACAGGCTCAAGACCACTACAGTGGGCATGACTCCGCTGGGATTGGTGGAGCTCACGCGCAAAAAGACAAGGTTGCCCATCGACGATTTTATGCTGCAGCCGTGCAAGGATTGCGAGGGAGGCTTTGTCGTGAGCGACGCGCAGCTTGCGTTCATGCTGCGCGACGAGCTTGTGGATTTTATGATAGCGCACCGGTGCGACACCGCGTACGTCGGCGTATATCCCGCGCTTTACGACATGATCCTGCAAAGCGGGATATTGCTCAAGCATATTTCTACGGTGTGGGCGGACAAGCGGATTTATCTGTATAGCGACGGCGACGTGTGCCGCGACAGGTTTGTTCTCAACGAAAATAAGCCGCTCGATTTGCCTGAAAACGCAATTTGCATCACGCGCGTCGACGATCCCTCCAAATAAACAGACCGAGACGTTTTCGGGACATGAAGTGTGATGTAATATGTTTGCGACGGTGCATGTTGCATAAACCGCGCGTTTGTGATAAAATGAAAAGAAGGAAAAAATTATGAAAGCTTGGCATATCGGGAATTTAAATGAAATCACCCTCGAAGAAGGCACGCTTGCGCCGCGCGAGGGCGAGATAAAAGTCAAAGTTGCAAAAGTGGCGCTGTCGTCCACGGATATGTCCTGTTTTGCGGACAGAGACAATACCGCGGTGGAGGTGCCGGGTCATGCGGCCATCGCGTACGTGTCTGATGAAAACGAGGAGCACGGCTTTATGCTGGGCTCGCGCGTGGTCATAAATCCGTTTGTCAAGACGCAGGAGCACGGAGAGGCCGTCGTCAAAACCATGGGCGTAGACATGAACGGGCTTATGCAGGATTTCGTGTGCGTGCCCATAGAAAACGTGTTCCCCTTGCCCGACGGCATAGCGGACGACGAAGCGGTCTTTGCGGAGCATATCGCGATGGGAAACAAGGTGTTTTCCGCTTTGCCCTGCGAAGAGGGCGACTATGTGGTGATCGTGGGCGCGGGGACGCTCGGACTTGTGCTTTGCCAGCTTGCGACGTACTATCAGATGGTGCCGATACTCGTTGATCTGGACGCGGATAAGCTCGAGCTCGCTAAAAAGTGGGACGTGTATTATACGCTCAATCCCACTTACGACAATCTCGAGCGCAAGGTTCAGGAGATAACGGGCGGCAGAATGTGCGAATCGGCTGTGTTTACGTCGGAGGGCGTAGGGCTGAACGCCGCGTTGCGGCTTGTCAAAAACGGCAGCGAGGTCGTGATAGCGGGGCATGCCGCGTATGAGAAGCATCAGGTGGATATGAATATTATCCTGAAAAAACAACTGAAAGTCAAAGGCGTTTGCAACGGCGCGGGCGAGATGCCTTCTGCGATAAACCTGCTTGCAAACAGCATAGTGCACACGGACGGGATCATCACCGAGCGCGCGGACTTTGACAAGATGCCGTCCATTTTCGAGGAATGCGTAAAGTATCCTTATAAATACAACACGGTGCTTTTCATGATCGATTGAAGGACTTCAAATCATTTGCAAACAACATTGCGCAAAAACGCCAGAGTGAGATATACAGTCGACGTTTGTTGCGCTTTTTGTATGTCGTTAAGCTCGCCGCCTTTGCCGAAGCCGTTTGAAGTCGAGTTCGTTAACGTGAATGCCGAAAGAGTTTTCTTATTGACGTGCGAAAGCGCCTTTTGTTTAAATTCCTCCGTGCGCAACGGGTCGTCCGTTTCAAGCAAAAGGGTCGGGAGATAAAGCGACGCGATGCTGTCCTCGATTTTCATAACGTTGCCGTCTTCGTCAAGGATATATTTGCCGTTTTCGTCCGTCACCATGCGTTCGACGCAAATAGGCGCGTAAAGCGCGACCCCCGCGATTTTCGAAGGATCTTCTTGAGCGCGGCGTATGGCGGCGCCTCCGCCTTGATCATGTCCGCATATGAAAAATTTCACATCGGGGTATTGCGTAAAAGCGTCTTCTTTTGGCTTGTAGTCGGAATACGACATATTGCCGTCGAATTTGGGTATCACGACGAGATAACCCTGCCTTGCCAGGGCTTTGCCTAAATAAGCGTAATTTTGCGGCGGCAGCATAGTGCCCACATAAAAAACGACGCCGTAGGAATAGCCGAAATCCTTCGGCTCGAATATCAAAGAGGCCTCGCCGTCTATAACTTCTACTTCGAAGCTGTTGTCGCGCGCATAAGGACTTTTGTCGCACGCACAAAAGCATATTGCGCACAGCGCGCACATCACAAGACACATAATTGTCTTTTTCGGCGATATTTTTTGCATTTGATATGTCCTTTTGCGCCTTTTTGAATATTATATCATATAATAAAAAGATTTCTATAGCCAATTTCAAAATCTGTGCTATTATTAAATTATGAGAAAAAAAGAGGATTATTTTTATAAAGGCAAAATAGGCTTCGATCCGAAAAAGCAGGACGAGAGGTCTTTGGCGACGCTTTTGCGCGAACACGACGTGGACGGGTATATACCTTTTCATATGCCGGGGCACAAGCGAAATAAGGTTTATGAATATTTGAATTATCTGCAAAGCCTCGATATCACGGAAATAGACGGCTTTGACAATTTGCACAGTCCTACGGGAGTTCTGTTTGACGCGCAAGTGCGCGCGGCAAGGATTTTCGGCGCGAAGGAGAGCAGGTTTTTGACCTGCGGCAGCACGGTAGGGGTGCTGGCTTGCATACGCGCTATGACCAATGCGGGCGACGCCGTGCTTATTGCGAGAAATTGCCACAGAAGCGTATACAATGCGGTCGAGGTCTGCGGTCTGCGTCCTTTTTACGTTTCTCCGACATATTTTGAAGAATACGGCTTTTACGGGTCGGTGATGCCGGAAGACGTTGATAAGGCGTTGAGTCAAAATCCCGAAATAACGCTTGTCGTGGTGACAAGCCCCACGTATGAAGGGGTGATTTCAGATATAAAATCCATATCCGCGGTGTGCAAGGCTCACGGCGCCGCTTTGTTTGTGGACGAGGCTCACGGCGCGCATTTGGGGCTTAACAGGCGTTTTGAAAAGAGCGCGCGCAGTCTGGGAGCGGACGCAGTAGTGAACAGTCTTCACAAGACGCTGCCATGTCTCACGCAAACCGCGGTTTTGCACGTGTGCTCGGACAAGGTCGACGTAGCAAAGCTGGATAAAAATCTTGCGGTGTTTCAGACAAGCTCGCCGTCTTACGTTCTTATGGCGTCAATAGACGGCTTTGTGAGACGCCTCGAGAGCACCGGCCGCGAGGAGTTGGAAATGTGGACGGATATGCTCGAGAAATTTCGCCGCAGCATAGCCAGATGCAAAAAGGTGAGATTGTTCGACGCGGGCAGCGACGGCAGAGTGTTTGCCTACGACAAGACCAAGCTTGTGTTTCTCACCGTCGACAGCGCTATGAGCGGCATAGAGCTGGCAAGAGATCTGCGCAACGATTATAAGCTGGAGTTTGAAATGTCAAGCGTCAATTACGCGCTGGCGATGACGGGGGCGGGGGACAGATTCAGCGCGTTTCTCGCTCTGTCGGAAGCCATATACGAGATCGATTGCAACGCAAAGGAAAGATACGGGCTTGTGAATATAAGCAACTTCGATTTGCCAAAAAAGGCATTTGAACCTCACCAAATCGACGGTTTAAACGTCGAAACAGTCAATATTGACGAAAGCGTGGGAAGAGTTTGCGCGGAGAGCGTATGGGCGTATCCTCCGGGCAGTCCCTTGATATGCAAAGGCGAGGTGATAGACCAAGACTTTGTCAAGCACGCGCTTTATCTTTATGAATGCGGCGTGAACGTGCAGAGCGAAAACAGAGAGTTTCCCAACCGCATATGCGTCGTCGCGCAATAGACGGCGAAATATAATATATACGCACGGCTTGACAAAATACGCGCGTAAATATATAATTGTCACTGATAAAAGAAACAGTTTAAGGAGTATAATATGAAAAGAATCGTCACTTTGAAAACTCGCAATCTCAACGAAAGCAAGAAAAACGGCGGCTGCGGCGAGTGCCAAACGTCCTGCCAATCCGCATGCAAGACCTCTTGCGGCGTTGCAAACCAAAAATGCGAGAAAGCAGCAAAATAATTTTACTTTAAGCTAAAACGAAAGCCGCCTATCGTAGGATAGGCGTTTTTTGTGGTTTTGATTTCGGAAAAGATATTATGATACACGCATACAAGTTGAACGGATACAACATTATTCTCGACGTTGCAAGCGGCAGCGTACACAGCGTCGACGACCTTGCTTTTGACGTGATAACCGCATATGAAAATACGCCGCGGGACGAAATCGTGCGTACGGCGTCGCAAAAGTACGGCGTTTGCGAGCAAGAGGTATCGGACTGCCTTTCAGACGTAGACGAGCTTAAGAATAGCGGGCGGCTTTTTGCGGAGGATACCTTCCGTCCCGACGTGGAAAAGCTTGCCAAGCGCGACACGGTCGTCAAGGCGCTTTGTCTGCACGTGGCGCACACCTGCAATCTCGATTGCGAGTATTGCTTTGCCGCGCAGGGCAAATATCACGGCGAGCGCGCCTTGATGTCGTTCGAGGTGGGCAAGCGCGCTCTTGATTTTTTGATTGAAAACAGCGGTACGCGCCGCAATCTCGAGGTGGACTTTTTCGGCGGCGAGCCTCTTATGAATTTCGACGTAGTGAAGGAACTTGTAAAGTACGCGCGATCGATAGAGCAGGCTCACGGCAAGCATTTCCGTTTTACGCTGACGACGAACGGCATGCTGCTTGACGACGACGTTATAGCCTTTGCCAACGAGGAGATGGACAACGTCGTGTTGAGCCTCGACGGCAGAAAACGCGTTCACGACCGTTTCCGCAAGACGGCGGGAGGCTGCGGCAGCTTTGACGTGATCGTGCCGAAGTTTCAGAAGTTCGTAAAAGCGCGCGGCGATAAAAGCTATTATATGCGTGGAACGTTTACGCATTTCAACCCCGATTTTACGAACGATATACAGACAATGCTCGATCTCGGCTTCGACGAGTTGAGCATGGAGCCCGTCATATGTCCCCCGACGGACGAATACGCCCTCACGCAGGAGGATAAATTAATTTTGTTTGAGGAATACGAAAAGCTTGCGCAAATGATGCTCGAGCGCCGCAAGCAGGGAAAGCCCTTCACTTTTTATCATTATATGCTTGACCTCGACGGCGGTCCGTGTATTTATAAACGCGTCTCGGGCTGCGGAAGCGGCACGGAATATATGGCGGTCACCCCCGCGGGACAGCTTTATCCCTGCCATCAATTCGTGGGCAACGCCGATTATCTTATGGGCGACGTATGGCAGGGCGTGACAAGGACGGATATACGCGACAAATTCAAAACGTGCAACGCCTATTCCCGCAAGGAATGCGCCGATTGCTGGGCAAGGCTGTATTGCTCGGGCGGCTGCGCCGCAAACGCGTATAACGCGACGGGCGACGTCAACGGCGTGTATGCATACGGCTGCGATCTGTTTAAAAAGCGCATAGAGTGCGCCGTTATGCTCAAGGTGGCGGAGCAGACGGAAGCGTTTGAACAATAAAATATCGATTTGCTTGAAAATTTGAGAATATATTGACAAATTGCCGCGGATAAGGTTATATTTTTATCGATAAAAGTATTTCGGGTGATTTATGGAGCAAAACGTCGAAATGTCCAAAGCTACTTTGAGGAGGCTGCCGTCTTATCTGCGTTATCTGTATCAGTTGGGCAGACAGAACGTGCCTACGGTCTCCAGCACCACGATTGCAAACGGGTTGGGTCTCAATCCCGTGCAGGTACGCAAGGATATCGCGCTTGTGTCGTCGGTGGCGGGCAAGCCCAAAACTGGCTATATCACCAAGGAGCTTATCGCAGACCTCGAAGCTTTTCTCGGCTACAACAATACGCGGGACGCGGTGTTGGTGGGCGTCGGCGGATTGGGGCGCGCGATACTCGGCTATGACGGCTTCCGCAATTACGGGCTGAATATCGTTGCCGCTTTCGACGTCAACGATAGCGTCATAAACACGGAGGTCAACGGCAAACCCGTTTACGAGACGGGCAGGCTGAAGGGCATTGTCGACAGGTATAATATCAGGCTCGGGATAATAACGGTGCCGTCAAGCTCCGCGCAGTCCGTTGCCGATATGATGGTGGACGCGGGGATAAAGGCGATATGGTGCTTTGCGCCCGTACACTTGAATTTGCCTGCGGACATCGCGGTGAAGGGTGAGGATTTGGCGGCGTCGCTCGCATTGTTGAGCATGCAGCTCGAGGGCCATGCGGATTAATAAGGTTAAATAAAAAGCGCGGTTTGCACCGCGTTTTATTTTTTACATGTCTTATGTTTTCCTAGAGTTATAGCGTAACTTTCATCGAGCATGCGGCACACCGTTTCTTGATTTACAGTGCCGTCCAAAAGCACTGTTATCCAATTTTTGCGGTTCATATGATAGGCAGGCAAAAAACCTTTTTCAAACAACAATTTTTGTCGCGCGATTTCGTCGCATTTTATGACCAATATGTCAACACTTTCCTCCAAATCGAATCCAAGCTTGTTCCAGGGCACGTTCATTATGACGGCATACCATTTTTTATTGTCCGCTCGGCGCAAGACGGAATAAAGAGGATATTTCATCCAAAGCTGTTCCGGCATAGTCCCGTACATTTCTTCCGCATATTTAAGGACGGTTGTGCGTGTTGCGTATTGTTCTGTCTGTGTAATCATAATTGTGTCCGTATAGAGTGCTTTTGAATATAATTTAAGGTATATTTGGCACGCTGTCAATGATTAACGTGGAGTAATCAAAAAGGTCAGGGTTTAAACAGGTCGTCTACTTTGACGTTGAGTATCTTCGCAATGACAAAAATCTCCCTATCGGTCGCAGTGCGCAGCTGTCCTTCAAGCTTTGAGTAGCTTGACGGATTTATATCGACGCCCTCGACTTGAATTTTTGCGATAAAATCCTTTTGGGAAATTTTATTGCTCGAACGAAGCCTTTCTATAGTTGCGCCGACGATATTGGCAGTGCCGTAGTTTTTTCTTTTTCTCATAATCAGCCTATATCAGCTCATATTTATAATTCCATTATAGAAAGAAAAATATTTGACATAATTCTATAAAAGAATTATAATCACATTGTTATTTTTATTAGGAAGTGCGCAGTTGTCTTTGGTTGTTTGTCCCGGTTGTCAGAATAACGTTTCGGACAGTTTCAATTATTGTCCGTATTGCGGCTTTCGTTTAGCTGATTGCAAAAAGGGCTTCGTCTCCGTTTGCAACGTCGGAAACAGGACGGTGACGTACGAGCTTTCAAACGGCGGCGGTTATTTTATCGCTCCGTCGCAAACCGAAAAAATCGAAATCACAAAGGATTGCATCATCACTTTCGTCATAAGCTTGCGCAGGTACAAAGGCGACGTCGGCTTTGTCACCGCGCGGTATTTTGCAAAGGAAGGGCGAAGCGTCCGTTTAAACGTTTGCGCATCGGGCGACAGTATAGAGCTTAAATGCGATGCGCAGGCGTGTGGGTATTACTTATTGCGGCAGTAGCGCGGGAGTGTGAAAGCAAAAAAGTATATAAAAAAAGCTCCGAAACCGGAGCTTTTTCAAGTCGTGTTTCAATATTTCAATTTGTCCTCGAAATACGGGATAAGGTTTTCGATGGGCATACGCACCTGCGCCATCGTATCACGCTCTCGCACCGTGACGCAACCGTCCTCGAGAGTGTCGAAGTCCACCGTGACGCAATACGGCGTGCCTATCTCGTCCTGCCTGCGATAGCGTTTGCCTATGGACGCGGACGAATCAAAGTCGCATGCAAAGCGCTTGGAAAGCTCTATATACAGCTCCTCCGCCTTATCGTTGAGTTGCTTTTGCAGGGGGAGCACCGCGACCTTGACGGGAGCAAGCGCGGGGTGAAAATGAAGCACGACGCGCGTGTCGTTTTCTCCCACCGTTTCCTCTTCGTATGCGTCGCACAGGAACGCAAGGAAAGCGCGGTCCGCGCCGAGAGACGGCTCTATTACGTAAGGAACGTACTTTTCGTTGGTGACGGGATCGACATAGCTCAAATCCTTGCCGCTTGTTTTGATGTGCTGATTGAGGTCGTAATCCGTGCGGTCGGCGACGCCCCAAAGCTCTCCCCAGCCGAAGGGGAACTTGTATTCGAAGTCCGTCGTAGCTTTTGAATAGAAGCAAAGCTCTTCCGCGTCATGGTCGCGCAGACGAAGGTTTTCCTCGCGCATGCCGAGATCCAAAAGCCACCGATGGCAAAAATCCTTCCAATATTTAAACCATTCGAGGTCGGTATCGGGCTTGCAGAAAAACTCCATTTCCATTTGTTCAAACTCTCTTATGCGGAAGATGAAGTTGCCGGGGGTGATCTCGTTGCGGAAGCTCTTGCCTATCTGGCCTATGCCGAAGGGAATTTTTTTGCGGGTCGTGCGTTGCACGTTTTTGAAGTTGACAAATATGCCTTGGGCGGTCTCCGGACGCAGATAAACGGCGGAGGCGCTGTCCTCGGTCACGCCTATGAAGGTCTTGAACATGAGATTGAATTTTCTCACGCCAGTGAAATCGCTGTTGCCGCACACGGGGCAGGGTATCTTATTTTGCGCGATGTATTCCTCCATTTGCTCGTTGCTCCAGCCCGCGATATTGCAGTCTATGCCGTGCTTTGCCATGTAATCCTCGATAAGATTGTCCGCGCGATGACGGGATTTGCAGCTTTTGCAATCCATGAGCGGATCTGAAAAGCCGCCTATATGTCCCGAAGCCTGCCACGTAGTCGGGTTCATGAGTATCGCGCTGTCGATGCCCACGGTGTGGGGATTTTCTACGACGAATTTCTTCCACCACGCCTGCTTGACGTTGTTTTTGAGCGCTACGCCGAGAGGACCGTAATCCCATGAGTTTGACAGTCCGCCGTATATTTCGCTGCCGGGATAAACAAATCCGCGGTTTTTTGCGAGAGCGACGATTTTGTCCATTGTGAGTTGCGCCATAATATACCTCTTTTATCTTTGCAAAAGCAAAGCAGTTTTGTCATAAAAATGATAAATAATTATATAGAAAATGTCAAACGGTTGAGATGAGTTGAGCAAACTTTGCCCTCCCCGCTAAAAGAAAAAGACGCCGAGCGGCGTCTCTTTCTTTCGAGCGGCAGTCGATTACTTGCAGCAGCAGTTGTTGCCGCACAGGCAAGAGAGGATGAGGATCAGCCAGACAAGGTCGCAGCTGTTGGTGCAGCCGCATCCGCCGCAGCCGTTATTGCCGCATCCGCAACCGCAGTTGTTTAAAATGAGCATGAGAAGTATCAAGTCGCAGCAATTGCAACCACAACCGTTTGTGCCACCGTTTGCAAAAAAGTTCATAGTATGTACCTCCGATAAATTTTGGATTTCTCCTACATTACCTTACGCTTTTTCAAAATAATGTGTTACTGTGCATTGAAAATGTCAAAGTCAAATATATTTTGTCGTGGAGTATTTGAAGCGCATGCTGGGAATCGTTGCGGGACTGTTCTGTACGCTCGCGGTGGCAGGGCTTTGTTCCTATTGCATGAAATTGGACTTAAACTGGTATGTTGCGTTGAATAAACCGCAGTTTCTGGTAAGCGGAGGATGGTTTACGCTGTTTGTGGGCATAAGCTATCTGTCGTCCATACTTGCCGTGAGCAGGCTTGTGCAGTTCAAGCATATTTTCCCGTCGATGATATTTTTTGCGGTGCTGGGCTTTGCGTGCGTAATGTTTGTGCTGTGCTTTTTCACATTGAAAAATCTTGTGGCGGCGTTTGTGTTTATCACGCTAGCGCTGGCGATGTCGTACGTGCTGCTCGTGCGCTTTTTGATAAAGGACGCGAAGATAGCGCTTGAATTTTTGCCCGCGTTCATATTCAACGCTTATTCGTTTTTGTGCGTGATATATATCGTCCTCAATAATTGACGCCGCGCTTTTCCGCTTGATAATAAATGATATTCTTGATATACTATAAACAGTATACGCGCTGTGCGCGCAAGGAGATACATATGCTTCTTACAATGGATATAGGAAATACCAATGTGAAAATCGGCGTGTTTTACGCCGACGGCGCAAATCCCGTAGCGTCCTGGAGATTGTCGACGAAGGCATATCGCACCGCCGACGAATACGGCATGGTGCTTTATGATTTGCTCAAGCAGCGCGGGGTCAGGTTCGAGGACATAGACGCCGCGGTGATTTCCTCCGTCGCGCCTGCGCTCAATTATACCATAGAGCATATGTGCGGATACTATCTTAATCTTCAGCCGCTTTGCGTGACCCATACTACGGACACGGGCATAAAGCTCAACTACGACCATCCCTCCGAGCTCGGTACGGACAGAATAGTGGGCGCGGCGGCGGCATATTATTTTTACGGCGGTCCCGTGATCGAGGTGGATTTCGGCTCGGCGACTACGTTCAATCTCGTCACGGGCGACGGCGAATTTTTGGGAGGGGCGATCGCTCCCGGCATAAAGACCGCGACGGAGTCTCTTGTGACGACTGCCGCCAAGCTGCCGAGGATAGAGCTTTCCGCGCCTGCGGATATCGTGGGGACGGACACTCGCAGCTGCATGCAGAGCGGCATTGTATACGGATATGCGGGGCTTGTGAAATATATGGTTGAAAAGTATCGCGCGCTGCCGAGGCTCAAGGGCGCGAAGGTCGTCGCAACCGGCGGCTTGAGCGAGCTTGTAGAGTCTGCCGAGCCGGGGCTTTTGGACGTTGTCGACAGGGCGCTTGCGCTCAAGGGGCTCAAATACATTTATGACAAAAACAAATGAACGCACGGCGCGTACGGGAGAGAATATGGAGATAAAAAAAGTCGGAGTCGCGCTTTTGGGGCTCGGCGTAGTCGGCGGCGGCACGTATAAGATCCTGACGGAAAAGCGCGAGGCGATATGCAAAAGCGACGGAGTCGACATAGAGATAAAGCGCGTGCTTGACAAAAACTCGGAGCGTATAAAGGAGCTCGGCATAGACGAGAGTCTTGTCGCGCGGAGCATAGATGAAATTGCCGCCGATAAGGAAGTGCATATCGTCGCGGAGTTCTTCGGCGGAGTAGAGCCCGCGAGGAGCTTTCTCATAAGGGCGCTCGAGGCTGGTAAAAGCGTCGTCACCGCAAATAAGGAAATGCTGTCCAAATGTTGGCACGAGCTCGAGCTTGCCGCTCGACGCGGAGGCGGCGGAGTTTATTTCGAGGCGAGCTGCGTCGGCGGCGTGCCCGTGATAAGGACGCTGACGGACAGCATGCAGGGCAATGCGATAACGTCTATGAAAGGCATCGTCAACGGTACGACAAATTATATTCTTTCGCGCATGAGCGACGAAGGCGCAAGCTATGATGCGTGCCTTAAGGAAGCGCAAAGGCTGGGCTATGCGGAGGCGGATCCTTCCGCGGACGTAGACGGCTTCGACTCGACTTATAAAAACAGCATTTTGAGCTCGCTCGCATACCGTACGCGCGTTCCCGTCGACACGGTGTACAGAGAAGGTATTTCCGACATAGACGTCAAGGATATAGCGATAGGCAAGGATCTGGGATATACGATCAAGCTGCTTGCCGTCTCCAAATGCGCGGGCGGCGCTATCGAGGCGAGAGTGCATCCTGCGTTTTTGCCGCATTCGCATCCGCTGTCAAGCGTCAAGGGCTCTTTCAACGCGTTGTTTTTACACGGAGACAACGTCGGCGACGTCATGCTGTACGGCAGAGGCGCGGGCGCGCTGCCTACTGGAAGCGCGATCGTCAGCGATATAGCTTTTGCCGCGGGCAAGGAGAGGCACAGACGGTTTGACTTTGAGACCGAAGAGGTCGACCGCGCGAAATTCGTCGGCGATTTTTCCTGCGGATATTATTTGCGCGTGATAGCGGACTCCGCTTCGCTCGGCAAAATCATCGACGTGCTGCGCAGAAACGGCGTTTCCGATTGCGCGGTAAAGACCGTGGGCGAAAACGAAACGGTGTTTGTGACGCACAAAATAAAAGAGAGTGCGGCAAAGCGCGCCGTACGGGATATGGAGTTGCTGTCCGGCGTGGAAAAGGTTGCCGCATTGATAAGAATAGAGGACTGACATGCAAAAGAAGTTCAAGCAGTTTGACAGAGCATCGGGCATTTTGCTCAACATATCGTCGCTTTCGGGGGAATACGGCATAGGCTGTTTTTCACACGACGCGGACGCGTTTGCCGATATGGCGGCGGATATGGGCTTCCATTGGTGGCAGGTGCTGCCGATAACTACTATAGGCTGCGGCAACTCGCCGTATTCGGGGCTGTCGACGTATGCGGGCAACCGTCTTTATATCTGCCCTGCGGAGCTGGAAAAGATAGGCTTGCTTTCGCAGGAGGAGGTGCGGGCTTCGAAGTATCACGGCGAGCCTTACCGTACGGATTATGATTTTGCGCGTCTCAATACGGAGAAGTTTTTGAGGCTGGCGTTCTCGCGAATAGACGACGGTCTGCGCGCAGAAATAGAGGAATTTCGTCGGCAAAACGCGCATTGGGTGGAGGATTACGCGCTGTTTATGTCTCTTGCCGCGACGCGCTCTACCGCGTGGTGGAGATGGGAGGACGGCTTGAAATACCGCCGTCCGAAGGACCTGCGCGAGGCGAGAGAGGAGCTTAAAGAGGATATAGACTTTTACGTCTTCGAGCAGTTTGAGTTTTTTAGAGAATGGAACGCGCTTAAGGCGCGCGTAAACGAGCGCGGCGTGGATATAATAGGCGACTTGCCTTTTTACGTCGCTACCGACAGCGTTGACGTCTGGTCAAACCCGTCCGCGTTTCAGCTTGACGAAAATCTGTTGCCAAAGGCGATTGCGGGCGTACCGCCGGACGCGTTTTCGAAAACGGGTCAGGTATGGGGCAATTGCTTATACGACTTTGAAAGCATGAAAAAGGACGGCTTCCGCTGGTGGCGCAGCCGTATTTCCCATTGTCTCAAGCTGTACGACGCGCTTCGTCTCGACCATTTCCGCGCGTTTTACAATTATTTTTCCATTCCCGCGCGCGATTACAATACCGCGGCGAACGGGACGTGGGAAATGGGTCCTGCCGACGGTTTGCTTGACTTGGTGCATAGCGACCATCCCGACGCTTTGTTTATCGCGGAAGATCTGGGGCTTATCGACGCCGATTGCCGCGAATATATCGATTCTACCGGCATTCCCACTATGAGGGTCTTTCAATTCGGCTTCGACGGCACGCCGAGCGTGCATTTGCCCTATCGCTATGACGTCAACACTGTGGCGTATACGGGCACGCACGACAACACCACCACTCTCGGCTGGCTGTACGAGCTCAACGAGGGCGCGCGCAATTACGTCCTGAAATATTGCGGCTTCAAGGGAGCGGGCTGGGGCGCAGGAGGTCCCGACTGCGGCTCGACCAAGGCTATTGTGAAAACTATAATGATGTCGTCGTCAACGCTTGCGGTGCTGCCTTATCAGGATATGCTCGGCTACGGCGGGGACACGCGTATGAATATCCCCGGCGTGGCGGAGGGTAATTGGACCTTCCGTCTGCCGTACCATCTCATGACGACGGTTGACAGGAATTATTTCCTCGACCTCAACAGCACGTACGGAAGATTGGGCAGGGGCTTCAAAAAGTAAAAGGCGTATGATTTTGTTTTTCACCAAAGGCAGCGTGGACAGTGACAAGTTCGTCTTGTTCTGCTATAATCACTATAGAGACCTTATCGGCGACGAGAGCTTGCCCGCGCAGGTCAGGATCCTGCGTGAGGAAGGCTCAAAGCCCCGCTTCGATACGGACGAGGCGCATTTCAATCTGTCTCACTCCGGCGGGGTAGTTATGCTTGGCATATCTCACGCGCCGATAGGCGTGGATATAGAAAAGATGAGGGAGATAGATTTCAAAAAGTTCTCCTTTATCGACGCCGAAAGCGAGGAAGAGTTTTTTGAAAAATGGACGGAGCGCGAAAGCTATCTCAAATGGACGGGAGAGGGCTTGCGCGCGCTTAAATGCGATATTCCCGACGGCGCGCATTTCGAGCATTTTCCCGTTTATGACGGATATCATGCCTGCGTATGCGCGGAGGAGCAGAATATCAGGGCATACGATATCGACCCGAGCGCTATAGAATAGCTAAAAAATAAAACAGAGAGGTATGAAAATGTTGCTTGACAAAGTGAGAGGACTTATTGCGGAGCAAATGGGGTTACCCGTTGACCAAGTGAAGGCCGAAAGCCGTTTTATCGAAGATCTGGGCGCGGACAGCCTCGATTTGGTGGAAATGCTGATGACCGTCGAATCGGAATGGGGGCTTTTGATCGACGATGACGATATGAAGCGTTTCACGACGGTTGAAAGCGTCGTAAACTATATCGCTGAAAAGACGGAATAGTTTGTTTTATACGAGGGATATATGAAAAGAGCGTGCATTTTGCACGCTCTTTCTGTTTTTGAATTTATCTGAATACCTTCAGGGTGTTGGCAACCAGATGACAGTTGATAAATTTGCTTTCAAAGACCTCGCCGTCCGCCTCGAATTTGCTGTCGTCAAGCACTTCTATCTTGACGGACTTGCCCTCAAACTCCTCCGCATAGGATTTGTGCACGTGCTTGCCCGTGAGGAAGCCGAGCAGGCGGAAGGGTATCATAGCCTTTTTCATTTCGTTTACCACGACGATACTCAATTTGCCGTCGTCGACAACCGCGTTGGGGCATATCGGCATGCCTCCGCCTATGCTGCGACCGTTGCCTATGCCTATCATGAACACGCTTTTGTCCATGGGCTTGCCGCCGTCTATTGTCAGGCGAAGCTTGTGCCATCTCGTGTGAGCAAGCACATAAAACAGAGAAGCGTAGTATTTGACTTTGCCGTGGAAGGGCTTCATCTCCGCATATTTGAGCAGTACGTCGACGTCCATACCCGCGCCGAGCACGTTGAGACAGCGCCTGTCGTCAAGCTGAATGAAATCGATATACGTTTCGTTGCCTTTGAGAATGACCTCCATCGCCTCTGTCACTTTTTTGGGATGCTTGCTCGCGCTGACGAAATCGTTGCCCGTGCCGCAGGGCACAAAGCCGAGCGTGACGTTTTCAAAATTTTCTATGCCGTTGAGGACGGAGTTATAGGACCCGTCGCCGCCCAGCATGAGTATTTTGCTGTCCGGCACGGCGGAAATTTCGCGCGTTATTTGAGTGGCGTGCTCTGCATATTCCGTGCGGTGAACGACATATTCGATAGACTTTTCTTTTAACATGCTTTCGACGGTTTCAAGAGCTTTCAGGCTTTTGCCCTTGCCGCCTTTTGGATTTACGATAATATGATACATAGCGTCTCCGTTGGGTTTGTTTGTGGTTTTATTTTAATATCAACGGTTTGCGTTGTCAATGAATTGAGGCACTTTAGCAAAATATCATACAAATTGTACGATAAGTCGAACAGTTGTATGATATTTGCGTCGTATAAGATTTATCTTAAGGTTTCTTTTGCCGCGGAGACAAAGGCCTTGAAAAGCGGGTTGGCGCAATTCGGTCTCGACGTGAACTCCGGATGGAACTGAACTCCCACGAAAAATCTGTTCGAGTCCGTTTCGACGGTTTCGACGATATTGCCGTCCGGCGACGTGCCGCTTATGACAAGTCCTGCCGCCGTCAGCCTTTGGCGGTAATCGTTGTTGAATTCGTATCTGTGGCGGTGTCTTTCTTCTATCTGCAATTTGCCGTATGCATCCGCCATTTGCGTGCCCGCGAGTATGGCGCAGGGATACGCGCCAAGTCTCATCGTGCCGCCAAGGCGTTTGCCGTTTTGGTCGGGCATAAGGTCTATCACGCGCGCCCCGCCTTTTTCAAACTCGCCGCTTGTGGCGTTCTTTATGCCGGCGACGTTTCTTGCGAATTCTATCACGGCGATTTGCATGCCGAGGCATATGCCGAAGTAGGGGATATCCCTTTCGCGCGCGTATCTGCACGCCTCGATCATGCCTTCCGTGCCTCTTGTGCCGAAGCCTCCCGGCACGAGAATGCCTTGCGCGGACTTAAGCTTTTGAGCGACGTTGCCGGAGGTGATCTCCTCGCTGTCCACCCAATCGATCTCTACGTTGGTGTGACACGCGTAGGATGCGTGATTCAATGACTCGATTATCGAAAGATAGGAGTCGTGGAGCGAAACGTATTTGCCTACGATCGCTATTTTAGTCTTGCCCTTTCTCGTGCGTATATCGCGCACAAGCGATTTCCATGAGGAAAGATCGCATTTGTTTTTCAGCTTGAGAGCGCGGCAGACTACTTTGTCAAGTCCGTTTTCGTGAAGCATCAAGGGAGCTTCGTACAGACACCCGACGGTGGTGTTCGAGATGACGCAGTCCTCCTTGACGGAGCAGAACAGAGCTATCTTTTTGCGTATCGCGTCGCCGCAATCCTCGTCGGAGCGGGTGATTATTATATCGGGAGAGATGCCCGTCGCCTGAAGCTCCTTGGTGGAATGCTGCGCGGGCTTTGATTTGTATTCGTCGGAGCCGCTGATGTAGGGCACAAGACAAACGTGGATAAACAGGCAGTTTTCTCTGCCGACTTCAGTAGAGAACTGACGTATGGCCTCCAAAAACGGCTGGCTTTCTATATCTCCGATGGTGCCGCCTATTTCCGTTATCATGACGTCCGCGCCCGTGAGCTCCGCGTTTTTGCGGATGAAGCTTTTTATCTCGTTTGTCACGTGCGGGATGATCTGGACGGTTTGTCCGAGGTATTCGCCGTTGCGCTCTTTGTTGAGCACGGTCCAAAACACCTTGCCGCTTGTCAGGTTGGAAAACTTTGTCAGATTCTCGTCGATAAACCTTTCGTAATGTCCGAGGTCGAGGTCGGTTTCCGCTCCGTCGTGGGTGACAAACACTTCGCCGTGTTGGGTGGGGTTCATCGTGCCGGGGTCTATGTTCATGTACGGGTCGAATTTTTGCGCCGCTATCTTGTAGCCCCGCAATTTAAGAAGTCTGCCCAGAGACGCCGCCACTATTCCCTTGCCGAGACCCGATACGACTCCGCCCGTAACAAAGATGTATTTTGCCATAAATTTATCCTCCGTTGCCTGTTTTTTGTGCTTTTTTTGTTCAAAATTCCCAAAAAAAAGGCGTTTTTTTTTAGGGATGTCATCTCCTAAAGAAAAAACGCTTTGCATTTTTATATTCGATTTTATGTTTTTGCCGGCGCGCGGCCTTTTCAAAAACAGGTATAAATTTATCACACGAAAACTCTGTTGTCAATATTATTCAACAAGTTTTTCGTTTATTTTCATGCGCGCTCTATTTCGCCCGTAACGAGCTGCGCGAACGTAGCGATATCGGTTTCTCCGCTCGCTTTTTCGGCGGCGGCTTCCACGGCGTTCGCCGCGTCGTCGCGATTGAGTGAGTGGCGCAACAGCATAGCCGCCGAAAGCGCAGCATAAAATCCCCGCTTCATGCCGATGGCGCCGCCGCTCCAAGCGCCGTATATGCCCTGCGAGGTTTCTCCAAGCGCCGCGAACGCGCAAGCGTCGGGGGCTTCCGCCGCACAGGACAGCAGGGGACATACAAACGAGCTCATCAGGCTGGGAGTGAGTATCACGTCAAAACGGGACGGGTTTAAAGCGATTTCCGTTACAGCCTCGTCCGCGAGCTTGTAGTCCGCTTGTACAAACGGATAATCCTCGTTGATGTCGGCGACTATCTTGCGCCACAGCTGCGAGGTTGTCAGCATGTCCGCGCAGTCTATAAGCGTTATCCTGCGGCGACGGCTTTGCGCCGCCTCATATGCGATCCTTGCGACGCGTTCTATCTCCAGTTCGCTGTAGCGCTCCGTGTCGTACGCTTCGCGGCCGAACGAAGAGTTGTTTGCAAAGCCGCCGCGCGCGACTGACGCGTTGCGTACGTCCGTGACGGCGAAGATATTTATGCCGCTTTTCGATAATGAAAATGCGCGCGCGTGCGCGTACAGCCCGAGAGAGCTTGAGAGGGCGGTCAACGCGTATTGCTCGGCAGAGTGCGGACGTGCGTAAAACAACACGGCGTCCGCGGCTTTCGCCGCGCTCTGCGACTCCTTGAAGCAGGCGCTGTCCGCGCTCCTTAAGCCGCTTATGTTCACGTCGTCGAAGGTGAAAGTGATAGAAAACTTTTTACCTGCCGCGGCAAGTATGGTTTTTGCGCAGTCTACGCTTTGAATACTGCCTTCATCGGAGATAAAGCAAACGATTTTATATGTCATATTTGTCCTTTGCGTTACGCTTCGTATTGAAGCAGTTTATTAGTGGCATCGACGTAAGCCAGCAGCGACGCTTCGAGCACGTCCGTCGATATACCTTTGCCCGTTGTCTGCACGTCGCCGTCGGCAAGCTTGACGGTTGCCTCGCCGAGGGCGTCCTTTCCCTCCGACACAGAGTGCAGCTGATAATCTATCAGCTTGAAGCTCTGTCCCGTTATCGCGCTTATCGCTTTAAAGCCCGCGTCGATAGGACCGTCGCCGCTCATCTTGTCGGAGAGCGTTTTCCCCTCCGTTTGCAGGACGACGCTTGCTGACGCGCTGTTTTTGTAGGCGGAGACCTCATAGTCCTTAAGGGCGTATATGCGCTTGACGATACGCCTCGTATGCCCCGCAAGCAGGGCTTCTATGTCTGCGCGCGTGATTTCCTTTTTGCGGTCGGCAAGCTCCTTATATGCGGGGAACACGGCGTTTATCTGTTCTTCCGTGAGGCTGTAGCCCATTTCGTCGGCAAGCTGCGCGAAGGCGTGTTTGCCGCTGTGCTTGCCGAGCAGCAGCTCGTTTTGCGGCATGCCCACCGCTTCGGGATTTATTATCTCGTATGTCGCTTTGTCCTGCATTATCCCGTGCTGGTGTATGCCCGACTCGTGCACGAACGCGTTTTTGCCGACTATTGCTTTGTTTGGCGGCAGCTTGACGCCTATCACGCTAGATACGAGCCTTGAAGTGCGGTACAGCTTCTTTGAGTCGACATCCGTGTATGCGTCGAAGGCGTTCTCGCGGGTCTTCAATGCCATGACTATTTCTTCGAGAGCGGCGTTGCCCGCGCGCTCTCCTATGCCGTTTACGGTACATTCCACCTGCCGCGCTCCCGCCGCGACCCCTGCGAGCGAGTTTGCGACCGCCATGCCGAGGTCGTTGTGGCAGTGCATGGACAGCACGACGTTTTCTATGCCGTCGACGTTGTTTATGATGCTATCGACCATGCGGTACGTCTCCTGCGGGGTGGCGTAACCCGTCGTATCGGGCAGGTTTATCGTGGTCGCGCCCGCAAGCACGGCGGTCTGCGTCGCTTTCGTCAGGAAGTCGATAGGAGTGCGCGAAGCGTCCTCGAAGCTGAATTGAACGTCGCCTGCAAGCGACCGCGCGTATCGCGTATACTCGTCGATTATTTCGAGGCAACGGTTTTGGTCTATATGAAGCTTGCGCTCGAGGTGAACGGGCGACGTGGCGATAAAAATGTGTATGCGGGGATGTGCCGCGCCTTTTATCGCGGCGTACGTTTTGTCTATGTCCTCTTTTTTGCAACGGCAAAGTCCCGCTACCGCGCTGTTTTTGCAAGCGGCGGCGATGGATTGCACGGCTTTAAACTCTCCTTCGCTTGCCGCGGGAAAGCCTGCTTCTATCACGTCTACGCCCAATGCCTCGAGCGCCTCGGCGATGTCAAGCTTCTCGCTTAAATGCATGCTGCATCCGGGGGACTGTTCTCCGTCGCGCAGAGTAGTGTCGAATATAAGTATCTTGTTCATTTTCACCCGACCGTATATAATTTATAATTATTTATTCCCAATAATAAAACAATATCGTATCCCCGTCAAATCAAATTTGAAGAGGCTGTTTTGCGGCGGCAAAGCGTATGCGCTCTTTTAAGAGAGCAAAAATAAATATTTATTCATATTTTTTTGCATATTTGAATAAATAATGTATAAAATTTGATAATTTAAAAGAAAAAATAATTTTTTTTGAAATTTTATGCAAATTCGGTTGCATTTATTTTTTCAAAGTGTTAGTATTGCAACACGACATCGAAATCATAAATATTGAGGAGAATAATCATGAAAAAAATCGTAAAGATCATCGTTTCCGTGCTGTGCGTCGCGACACTTGTCGGCGCGTGCGTCGCGCTCGCCGCATGCAATAATACGGGCAACAGTTCAAAGAGAATAAATATGGTCAACGCGGAGCTTTCAAGCGAGCAGTACGCGTTCATTTTCAACAAGCAGAACGACGAGCTCAAGGCGCAGATAAACACGCTGCTTGTCGAAAAAGCGACGGAGATCGAGGCTATAAAAAACAAGTACCTCGGCGCGACGGCAGAAGAACTGACGACGTTCGGCAAAACGTACAGTACGGAGCCGACCAACTCCGACGGCGAATTCGTGGTTGCGACGAATTTGGCGTTCTCTCCCTTTGAATATAAAAACGGTAGCTATATCGCAGGCATAGACATGGAAATTGCGGAGCTGTTTGCACAGGAGTTGGGCAAGACGCTTGTTGTCGTTCATATTGATAATTTTGATTCGATTGTGCCTGCAGTCGGCGCGCCCAACTCGCAATACGATATCGGCATGGCGGCGTTCACCGTCTCTCCCGACCGCGCGGAGACCGTAAATTTTTCCGACACATATTACGACACGACTCAAGTCATTCTGACCAAAAACGGCAACACGGTCTTTGACTACTGCACGTCTGCGGACGAGGTCAAAGCGGTGCTCGCAGGCCTCGAAGGCGCGGCTGCGAAGTGCGGCGGTCAGACGGGCACTACGGGACAGCAATTTGTCATAGGAAACGAGTCTCTCGACTTCGATGGATACGAAAATCTCGACTTCGGCGGATATGATTCGCCGGCGCTCGCCGTCGAGGATATGCTCAACGGAAACATCAATTTCGTGATAGTCGATAAGGCGGTCGCAGTTTCATTGCTCAAGAGCTTCAACGCCTGATAGGTGAAAGGTGGATATCTCTAAACAGTGGGAAGTGTTTGTCCGCACTTTTGTGACAAACGAAGGATATAAGGATGTATTGCTGGGTTTGAAAAACACAGCATACATTGCTTTATTCGGCTTTTTGATCGGCATCGTCATAGGCATTGTCGTTGCCGTCATAAAGGTGAGCGGCAAGCAGAGCAAGTTCGCAAAGGCGCTGTCCCGCATAGGCGACGTTTACGTCGGCTTTTTCAGGGGCACGCCTATAATAGTGCAACTGCTTTTGATCTATTACGTGCTGTTTCCGCTTATGGGCGTGACGGTCGACAAGCTTGTCGTGGCGATAGTCACCTTCGGCATAAACAGCGGCGCGTACGTCAGCGAGATTATGCGCAGCGGCATACAGTCCGTGGACGTCGGGCAGCTGGAGGCGGGGCGCAGTCTCGGCATGTCGTATTCTACGACGATGATGCGCGTAGTTATTCCGCAGGCGGTCAAAAACAGTCTCCCGTCCCTCGGCAACGAGCTCATCGCGCTTGTGAAGGACACGTCGGTCGCGGGATTTATAGCGGTTTTCGACCTGACGCAGGCGTTTAAGCTTATCGGCTCTTCGTCGTACGCATACATAATACCTTACGTAATGCTCGCGTTGTTCTATCTTGTGATAGTGCTTGCGCTGACCTTGATAATCAAACTGATCGAAAGGAGGTTGAGAAAGAGTGAGCGACATTGACTTGATCCAAGACGCAACCTCCGATATCGTCGCAGAGGAAGCCGAGGCGCAAAAGTCCGTCGCCGACGAGCAATCGGCGCAAACGGAGCCTGTTGCCGCGCCGCTTATCGAGGTGAAGCATCTTTCCAAGGAATTCGGCGATTTGCTTGTGCTCGACAACATATCCGCCAAGATCTACGAGGGAGAGCGCATTGTCGTCGTGGGGCCGTCCGGCGGCGGCAAATCCACGTTTTTGCGCTGCCTCAACTGCCTCGAGGACCCGACTGCCGGCAAGATATTCTTCGACGGCGTGGATATTGCCGACCTCAAGGTGAATATCAACACTCATCGCCAGAAGATGGGCATGGTGTTTCAGCAGTTCAACCTCTTCAACAATATGACGGTCAAGCGCAACATCACGCTTGCTCCCGTGCGCATAGGTATACAGAATATGCGCAAGGCGCAGCTTAAAAACCTGCTCGTGCCCGTTCACAATCTTATCTTTAAGCTGTTTGGCAGGGCGCAGAATAAAGCCGTCGAAAAGAGGATAGAAAAGCTGCAAAACAAGGTTAAAGAGCTAAAATCACAGCTTAAACCGCTTGTTGCGCAATGGCAGAGCACAAAAGGCACCAAGGAGATCGCGGGAAAATCCTATGTCGAATACGACGCGAAGCTTACCAAGAAAAAGCTTAAGCTCACCGACCGCATAGAAAAAACGGAGCGTAAAATCGTGCATACCGTTCCTATGCGTATGCTTGAGAAGCAGACGCTTGAAAACACTTCCGTCAAACTGATAAAGCTTGAAGCCGCCGCGCTTGCCGACAGGCTTCTGCAAAGGATAGGGCTTGCGGATAAGGCGGACGTATACCCGTCAACCTTGAGCGGCGGGCAAAAACAGCGCGTCGCGATCGCAAGGGCGCTTGCGATGCAACCCAAGGTGATTTTGTTTGACGAGCCGACTTCCGCGCTCGACCCCGAAATGGTCGGCGAGGTGCTGGATCTTATCAAGCAGGTAGCCGACGAGGGCATGACCATGGTGATAGTCACCCATGAAATGGCTTTTGCAAGGGAGGTCGGCACGCGCATATTTTTCATGGCGCAGGGCAAGATATTGGAGCAGAGCGCGCCGGACGATTTTTTCGACAGTCCTCAACATCCGCGCTTGCAGGAATTCCTTAAAAAAGTGCTGTGAAGCCCGACTTCGCAATATTAAAAAGCGACCCGCCCGTCAAGGCGGGTTTAATTTTTCTTTACACGCTCAATTATAAGTGATATTATAATAAATACTGAAAATGGGAGAACTGTGTTTTGAAATACGGCGAACTTGCAAAGCATTTAAACGACGCGGCTGCGGGACTGACCGATCTTGCGCCCCTTTATATTGTCTGGGGTGCGGACGATTATCTTCGCGCAAATGCCGTGAGGTTGTTGTCCTCGCTTGTTGAGGAGGATTTTGCGACGTTCAATTTTTCGCGGTTTTCGGACGAAAACGCCGTTCAGGACGCTTTGGAGGTAGTCAATACCTATCCCGTTTTCGGTCAATACAGAGTCGTCGTGGTCAAGGCGAGTCAAAAGCTCGCGGACGCGGATAAGGAAAGCATAAAAAATTATCTGCAATCGCCGCTTTCCTCGTCCGTATTTGTGTTGGATTGCGAGGGCGACGCAGGCACGGGTCTTAAGCTGAAAGGCGCTCAAAGCGTGGATTGCTCCTTGCTCGAGGCGGGAGAGCTTGCAAATGAAATAAGGCTCATATGCAAACAGAGTCCGGAGCGGTCTATAGATACCGCCGCGGCGAACGAGCTCATAGAGAGGACGGCGCGCTCTATGTCGCGTATCTCGAGCGAGCTTGTCAAGCTCAAGGCGTATTGCGAGGACTGCATAACCTATAAGGACGTGTGCGATATGGTCGCGCCCGATTTGGATTTTCGCATTTTCGAGCTTGCAGGCGCGGTCAGCGAAAAAAACGCGGACAGAGCCTTTAAGATACTCGACGCGTTTCGCGTGAGCGGCATAAGGTCGATGAGCATACTCAATCTGCTGTACGACAGATACCGCAAAATGCTGCACGCCGAGCTGCACAAGGGATTGAGCAACGACGAATTGGGCAAGCTTCTTGATATGAAGGGCGGCGCGGTGTATTATCTGCGCAAGGCTTCGTCGGGATATTCGCAGGTCAGGCTCAAGCGCAGCGTGGATTATCTTCACGGCTTGCAATATGACGTTTTGAGAGGCAAACGCGCGGAAAACAGCGCTTTGCAGCAAGCCGTCATCGAGCTGCTATCGCTATAAAGGAAGGTGAAATATGACAGCAAATAAGGTCAACAAAAAGTTTTTCGTCTGGATTTGGCTGGCGTTGGTTTTGGCGTGCTTTATGCGCAACGCGTTCAATATTTACGCGAGCGTAGTCGGAATAGAGGAGCCGAGCCGCATCGGGATCTTCATCGAGGTGATAAGGATCATATTTGCCTACGGCGCTATTCCCGCGGTGGTCACGTTCGTATGCGCGCTGGTGGTATGGCAGATAGGCTTCTCGAGGTTTGTCAGATGCGTTTCGCGCAATGACTTTTGCTATATCGTCATGGCGTTTACGGCGGCGGTGCGCTTTTTGGTGGGCATAATAGAGATCTTTTCCATCCTCGATCCGAACGTTTATGCTTTTACCTCTTCCGTGCTCGATTTCGTGTTGCTGACGGCGGCGATGCTCGTCATGTTCTTTTGCGTTTTGTGCAGGAATTATCATTTCAATCCCGTGGAAAAATATAACGCGTTCAAGCTGTGGTCGATCATATACATGGTCGTCGCGGGGTTGCTCGTCTTTGTGGAGAATATCGCGATCGCGCTTTTGTTTGACGGCAGCGCGTTAAGCAACGAGATATTGTCTCTTTTGAATTCGTTGGGATATTATTTTATGGCGAGCAAGGTGCAGTATGCCGCGAGCATTACGGCAATAGTCGCGTACGTCGCATATCTTATCGTAGTGATAGCGCTCGGCGAGGTTATGCGCAAGGAAGCGAATAAATTCCGCAATCCGGAGACGCGCGGCGAGTATTTTGCCACGCATGACAACCGCGCGTACAATATGCGCACGGACGTCGACAGCACTTTCGCCGGCTATGACAAGGGCGATACGCAGACGAAAAAAGAGGACGAACACGTCTTTGACGAATTCGATCTTTGATAATTTGGAGGGAGTATGACATACAATTTCGTCGAGTTTTTTACAAACCTCAACTATTATGCGATCATCGACGCCGTGATTTTTATTGCGGTGATGGCGGTCATGCTGTTGTTTTTCATCTACAAGCGCAACGTAAAGGTTTTGCTGCTTCTGCTCATAGGCGCGGTGCTTGACATCGTTATCAACGTGCTCGCCGAGGTCGCGGGCGGCGCTTCGCTGGAGATCGCGAGATACATAACGCACTTTGTCGTCGTCTTCGATATAGTCGCGGCTTGCGTCGTCTATCAGAACGATTTGAAAAACATCTTCCAAAAGGTATCCAGCGCGCGAAACGTGGAGCTTCACAACAGCAACGACGAGCTGCGCGCGTCGACGTTGGAAATACTTACCGCCTGCCAGAATATGGCGAAGCAGGACGTTGGCGCAATCATCATCATCGACTCCGTCGGCGATATACACGAAAACATACTCGATACCGGCACCCGTCTCGACGCGGTGCTGTCCGCGCCTTTGCTCGAGAGCATATTCAACACCAAAGCGCCGCTTCACGACGGGGCGGTGATAGTACGCGGCAACAGGATAATCGCGGCGGGCTGCTTCTTGACTCTGACGCAACGCAACGTAAATAAAGAGATGGGCACACGTCACCGCGCCGCTATAGGCGTCACGGAGGAGACGGACGTGCTTTCCATCGTCGTCAGCGAAGAGACGGGTATTATATCCGTTGTCAAGCACGGCGAGATAAAGAGATATATGACCATGGATAAGCTCAACGACGAGATAGAGCTCGCCTACGGCATTTCGCCCAACGTCGTTGCCAATCGCGAGCTTCAAACCAAGAAGAAACACAAAAATCGGAGATTTTTATGAGCAGTGTCAAAGCTATAGATATTTTGTTGCCGAAGCGCGCCGACTATGAAAAATGGGCGGTCGTCGCATGCGATCAATTCACGTCGCAGCCCGATTATTGGAAGGCTCTCGACGCTTTTGTGGGCGACGCGCCAAGCGCTTTGAGGCTTGTGTATCCCGAGGTATACCTCGACGGCGAGGACGACGAAAAGCGCATTTCGGATATTCACCGCGCAATGAAGAGCTATCTCGACGGCGGCGTTTTTACGGAGTATAAAAACACGTTCGTGCTTGTGGAAAGGCGTACGCCGTACGGCAATGTCAGGCGAGGGCTGGTTGCTGCGATCGATCTTGAGGACTATTGCTTCACGCATCCGTCCGACTTCGCTATACGTTCGACGGAGGGCGTAGTGCCGAGCAGGATCCCGCCGCGTCTCAAAATACGCGACGGCGCGCCGCTTGAGTTGCCGCACGTCATTTTACTTATAGACGACGATAAGAAGAGCGTTATCGAGAAGCTTTGCGAGAACGCCCGCGACGCGCTTTATGACTTCGATCTCAATATGGGCGGAGGACATCTTCGCGGATACCGCGTAGACGCAAGCGAGGCGCTTCCTCTCTTTGAAGCGTACGAAGCGCGCAAGCTCGCCGAAGGCAACTTCCCGTATGCGGTAGGAGACGGCAATCATTCGCTCGCGTCGGCGCAGGCATATTGGCAGAAGGTGAAGGCGGAGTTGTCCGTTGAGGAGATAGAAAGTCATCCCGCGCGTTTCGCGCTCTGCGAGATAGAAAATCTTTATGACGACGGTATTGCGTTCGAGCCGATACACAGATTTGTGTTCGGCGCGGCGCAGGATTTGATTGACGAACTTTTGTCGGGGCTTGACGGCAAAGAAAGGCTGACGGCGTACTGCGACGGCGCGCGTACGGATATAAATATACCTGTCGTCAGCGCGGAGGCGATAGCCGCGGTGCAGGGTATAGTAGAGGAATATTTGGAAAGTCATCCCGATTGCAAAGCCGATTATATACACGGAGAGGACAATCTCAAAGCGGTTGCCGCCGCCAATAAGGGCGTGGCGATAGTCATGCCGAAGATAAAGAAAGAGGATCTGTTCCGATACGTATCTCAAAAGGGCGCGCTGTGCAAAAAAGCGTTTTCTATGGGCGAAGCCCAGGAGAAGCGCTATTATGTCGAGGCAAAGCGTATTTGAGCGCTGCGGTGTGTCGCAAAGCCGCCGTTTTATAATACAATAAAGAGACGACGATCGGGGTGTAGATGATGAAGGTATGTAAATTCGGCGGAACTTCTATGGCAAACGGAGAGACGATAAAAAAAGTCGTCGATATCGTTGTTGCCGACGGCGCGCGCAAATATATAGTTGTTTCCGCGCCAGGCAAAAGAGACGAGCGAGACTTTAAGGTGACCGACGCTCTTTATGACTGTTACGACGAAATTGTAAAAACAGGCAGTTGTGATGTCACTTTTGAACAGATAAAACGTCGTTTTGAAGAAATTTACAACGAACTCCAGATAGATTTCGATTTAAATGCCGCTCTGCGGGATATAAGGCGCGAGATGGAAAGCACCCGTTCGCGCGATTACGCCGCGTCTCGCGGCGAATACTTGAGCGCGATGATGCTCGCCGCAAAGCTGAACGCCGAATTCGTCGACGCGCAGGACGTTATAGTGTTTGATAAAAACGGCGATCTGCTGCTTGACGAATCGCTTGAGAATTTCAGAAGAGAGCTCTGCGGCTTGGAAAGAGCGGTGATCCCCGGCTTTTACGGCACGGATGCGGACGGAAATATCAAGACCTTTTCGCGCGGAGGCTCCGACATCACGGGCGCTATCGTAGCGACTGCGATGAATGCGGAGGTCTATGAAAATTGGACTGACGTCGACGGTTTTCTTGCCGCCGACCCGCGTATAGTGGACAGTCCGCGCACCATTGATTGTTTGAGCTACAGGGAAATGCGCGAGCTTTCCTATATGGGCGCGGAGGTGCTTCATCCGGAGTCGATATTTCCCGTACGGAGCGCGGGCATACCCATAAACATCAAAAACACCTTCAATCCAGACTGCCCCGGGACGCTTATAGTCGCGCACAGCAAGCGTACGGAGGGGAAAAACGTCGTCACGGGCATTGCGGGCAAAAAGGGCTTTACCATCATCAATATCGAAAAACAAATGATGAACACCAAGATAGGCTTCGGCAGGCGTGTGCTCGCCGTCTTGGAGGACAACGGCATTTCCGTCGAGCACATACCGTCCGGCATAGACACCATGTCAGTCGTCATAAGAGACGAGTTTTTGGGCGGCAAAATGCAGAGGGTTTTGGGGTGCTTGCAGGATTGCGTCAACGGCGACAATATAGAGATACACAGCGGGCTTTCGCTTATCGCGACGGTCGGGCACAATATGGCCTCGAGGCAGGGCACCGCCGCCACGCTGTTTAACGCGCTTGCGGACAGTCACGTCAATATACGCATGATAGACCAAGGCTCGTCCGAGCTAAATATCATCGTCGGCGTAGATACTCCCGATTACGAAAAAGCCATAAACGCGATATATCACGCGTTTTGCGGCTGACGCTTGGGATCTTGCGACGGATGTTTGTTAATTTTTGCCAAAATTTCCGATTTTGCTTTTAATTATCGCAATAGTTTGATAATATTATAAACAGTCAATAATAGTGCCGTGCGTGCGCGCGATACAGGAGTACTCATATGGACGAAAGTAAATTTTCATTGATAAAGAAATCTGCTGCGCTTTTTAAAGAGAAAAAATATATAGAAAGCGGCTATGTCGCCGTGCGCGAAAACGACGGCATTCTTATTACCGCGTCCGGCGCGGATCTGGGCAATCTGGCGGAGCAGGACGTCGTCTTTGTAAACGACAAAAACATCGATACGCTCGATGGCAATTTCCGTGCGGCGGCGGTCATTCTGTTTTGCGCTATAAGACAGGATAAGACCGCGACGGCCGGCGCGATCGTGGACAGCGACAATATTTTAAAATTTTCATCCAAACGCAAGACGATGCTTCCCATATTGGACGAGCTTGCGCATTTGTGCGGGATAAGCGTCAAGTGCGCCGCGAGAAACGTCGCGGCGGAAATAGTGACGTCCCTGTCGGGTCAGCGCAACGCTTGCTTTATGCCCGACGCAGGCGCGGTCGTAAAGGGGCGTAGCCTCGAAGAAGCTTTTGAGGCGACCGCAGTCCTTGATAAAGCCGCCAATGCGGAGCTTCTTGCCGAGAGCAAAAGCGGGACGGAGCATTTGAGCATGGCGAGCGCGTTTATCGAGCACGCGATGTTCAGGCTCAAGACAAACAAAAATTTCAAGACGGGCAAAACGGCCGCGCAAGAACAGACTTCTTCCGACGCGGAACAAACGGAGGAGCAGCCCTCTCAACCGCAAGGCGAACAAATGAAATACGACGATTTCGCGGTATTTGAAGAAGGTCGCGAGGGCGTTGCGATATTCGTCCGTCCATACTATGCGAGCGCTGCTGCGGCAATGGGCAAGCCTTTGCCAGTACCCGACGAATACAAGGATAAGCTCGGCAACGAAATTCCGTGCGCGCCGACCGCATGCCCTTCGTCTAAAAAAGCCGTAAAAAACGTGCAGGCGGTTTTAGGCGACGCTCCCGCATGCTTTATTTCGCAAAGGGGATTGGTGGCGACTGGCAAGGACGCGGAGGAAGCTATGGCGGTTTGCAATGAAGTTGAAGAGGCGTGCAGAGCTTATTTTGAAAAATAAGAGAGCTGTGACGATCTATGGTGCGGCGGTCTCGCCGCGCTTTAATATTTATAAGAGATAATATATAAAAATATACAATATTATAAACGGAATTTTTTCGGCATAATTTTCAGTCTTTTTGCGGTTGAATATACCTTTCGTGTTTTTGTGTCAAAATTGCGAATTATTTTACTTTTACTTATACATTTCGTTTGACACGGGATTTTTATTTGGATATAATTCACCTATCATTTGCGAGCAACCAATCAGCTAATGCACGATTGCGGCAAACGCCGCGCAGCCGTTTTTAGGCGGAGAGGGGTGCACAATGCAACTTCTGGAGGAGCGCATTTTGAGAGACGGCAGGGTTTATCCCGGCAACGTTCTCAAGGTCGGCGGATTTCTTAATCATCTTATCGACGAGCGACTGCTTGACGAGATAGGAAAGGAGATTGCCGCGCGCTTTTGCGAGCAGAATGTGACAAAAATCATGACTATCGAAGCATCGGGTATAGCTATAGCCTGCGCAGCAGCGCACTATATGCACGCTCCGGTGCTTTTTGCTAAAAAAAGCAAGACGTCGAACGTGTCAAGCGACTGCTTCAGCGCGCAGGTCGTGTCGTACACGCACAACAACACGGCGACCGTTATTGTCGACAAAGAGTATTTGCTTGCAGGAGACCGCGTGCTCATCGTGGACGATTTTCTTGCAAACGGGGCGGCGGTGCGCGGTTTGATGAGCCTTGTCAATCAGGCCGGCGCGACTCTCGTGGGTTGCGCGATAGCGATCGAAAAGGGCTTTCAAAATGGCGGAGCGGAGCTGCGCGCGGAGGGAGTGCGCGTAGAGAGCCTTGCAATCGTAGAGAGCATGACGGACGATACGCTCACATTAAGAAAACAAAAATAAAGCCAACAGGCTAAAATAAGGAGAAACAACATGAAAAAGAAAGTTTTGGCACTCGTGCTTGCTATCGTTGTCGTCGCAGCTCTCTGCATCGGCTTGGTCGCTTGCAACGACGGCGCCATCAAGTTCAACGAGACCTTTATGCCGGAATGGGATGAAGAGTATGCAACTCTTGAGGTTCCTGCAGACTTCAAATTCGGTTTGATTTGCTTGCACGGCGAGAGCTCCAACTATGACAAGAACTTCATCGAATCCGCAAGAAAGGCGTTCAGAGAGCTCGGTCTACCCGAAAGCAATCTTATCATCAAGACTGATATCAAGGAGAACGAGGAGTGCACGACTGCGGCGAGAGAGCTTGTCCAACAGGGCTGCGACATTATTTTTGCGGATTCTTTCGGACATGAACCCTATATGTCAAAGGTCGCTGCCGAAGCAGGCAACGAAAACATCAAGTTCTGCCATGCAACCGGCACGACGGCTCACAATCCCGACGCTCCCGCCAACCTCTACAACGCGTTTGCTTCCATCTATGAGGGTCGCTATCTCGCAGGTATCGTTGCGGGCATGAAGCTCAATCAAATGATTGCCGCAGGCAAGTTCAAAGCAGAAGACGCGAAGATTGGTTATGTCGGCGCGTTCCCCTATGCAGAAGTCAAATCCGGTTATACCTCTTTCTTCCTCGGCGCAAGGTCTGTTTGCCCCACTGTGACGATGGAAGTTCAATTCACTTCCTCTTGGTTTGACAAGCTTTCAGAAAAGTCGACCGCACAAGCGCTTATAACTCGCGGCTGCAAGCTGATAAGCCAGCATGCCGACTCCGACGGCGCTCCCAATGCTTGCGAAGAAGCGGGCGTTCCCAACGTCTCCTACAACGGCAGCATGATACAGTCCTGCTCCAAGACCTTCCTTGTCTCATCCAGAATCGATTGGGCTCCTTACTTCAAGTATGTGATTGCGCAAACCGTCAACAACAAAGAGATTGAAAAGGATTGGGTCGGCACGATTGAAACGGGTTCTGTCGCGCTCACCAACCTCAATGCGGACACCGTTGCACCCGGCACTCTCCAGGCTGTTCTCAAGGCAAGAGCGGAACTCGTCAAGGGCACCCGTTACGTCTTCGACTGCAGCACGTTTACCGTGACCGGCAAGAACTTCGATGAAGCCAAGATGAAGGTCGACGCACAGGGTCATCTCACCTCTTATAAAGCGGACGTCAACACCGATGCGGCGTTTACTCCCGACACCGAGGCTATCGAGAAGGTCGGCGACAAGTACATCTTCATGGAATCCGACGCAGAAGGCCGTCGTTCCGCACCGTACTTCGACATCACGATTGACGGTATAACCTTGCTCAACTAATCAACTTTATAAGGACTTTGGACGGAGCGTTTTGCTCCGTCCAAGAGTTTTTATAGCCGTGCTTCGCATGCTTGACGTATGCGCCGCATCGCAAACGCACACAGGAGGCAACCGTGGATAAAACAGTTGCTATAGAACTTAAGGGTATCACCAAGACCTTTGGCGAGGTGATTGCCAACAACAACGTGGACTTGACCGCATATCGCGGCGAAGTCCTTTCGATTTTGGGCGAAAACGGCAGCGGAAAGACCACGCTGATGAACATGATTGCCGGCATATATTTCCCCGACGAGGGCGAGATACGCATTGACGGCGAGATTGTATCCATTCGTTCGCCCAAGGACGCGTTTGACCACCGTATAGGAATGATACATCAGCACTTCAAGCTGGTGGACGTGTTCAGCGCGGCGGACAATATCCTGCTCGGCGAAAAGTATAAAGGCTTTGACGTCAAGGAAGAAAAGCAGAGGCTTCTCGATGCTTTTGCAGAGGAGAATGCGGCGTTTGAAGCCTACAAACCCGAGGAACATACGGGGATATTGTCATATATGTTTGCGCCGAAGTTCCATGACGAAAAGGAAATAAAACGCAAGCTGTCGGCAGTGCCGCTCAAAAAATTCACAAACCGTATGAAATTCGGCTGGCTGTCGAGAGGGCGCGCAAAGTCGCTCCAGCAAATCGCAAAAAAATACGGCTTTGCGATAGATTTAAAAAAGAGAATACACGACATGTCCGTATCAGAAAAACAGACTGTCGAAATTATAAAGGTGCTTTATCGCAACGCGGACATCCTCATATTGGATGAGCCCACCGCAGTTTTGACGCCGCAGGAAATAGATAAGCTCTTCGGCGTGCTTCGCAAAATGAGAGAGGACGGCAAGTGCGTCATTATCATCACGCACAAGCTCAACGAGGTCATGGAGATTTCCGACAGGGTCGCCGTCATGCGCAAGGGCGAGCATATCGCTACCGTCAACACCGCCGACACCAACGAACAGCAGCTTACCGAGATGATGGTGGGCAAGAAGATTGAGCTCAACATCAACCGCACGGAGCCGCAGGAGCCGACGGACAGGCTTGTGGTCGAGCACGTATCCGCGATAAGTCGCGAGGGCGTCAAGATACTCGACGACGTGTGCTTCGAGGCGCGCTCGGGCGAGATACTGGGTATCGCGGGTATTGCGGGAAGCGGGCAGCGCGAATTGCTTGAGTCAATCGCGGGCTTGCAGAAGCTCAACGGCGGCGATATCTGGTACTTCGACCCGTCAAACGACAATGAAAAGGTGGATTTGCGCTCCAAGACGCCTCTTCAGATACGCAATCTCGGCGTGCGCCTGTCTTTCGTGCCCGAGGACAGACTCGGCATGGGGCTTGTAGGCAACATGGACCTCATCGACAACATGATGCTGCGCTCCTACAGGCATACGATAACTTTAAAGCCGGAAGACGGCGAGGTGAAAGAGGCTGAAGACTGCGAAGATAAGCTTGATACAAAAATAAAGCTCAAGAGAGGACTTACAAAGCTCGGGCGCGGCATTGCGAGCGGCGCGGTTAAAATTTGGTCGTCCGTGTTTCTTGACAGAAAGAGCCCCAAGACGCTTGCCGAGACAATCGTGCAGGATCTGGAGGTCGTCACTCCCAGCACGCACACTCCGGTGCGCAGGTTGTCGGGCGGCAACGTGCAAAAGGTGCTTGTGGGCAGAGAGATTGCCGCCGCGCCTACCGTGCTCATGGCGGCTTATCCCGTGAGAGGACTCGACATCAATTCCTCATACACTATTTACAATTTGCTCAACGCTCAAAAGGAAAAGGGCGTTGCAGTCATATACGTCGGCGAGGATTTGGACGTTTTGATTGAACTGTGCGACAGGATAATGGTCATTTGCGGCGGTAAGGTCACGGGTATAGTGGACGGACGCACCGCGCAAAAGGAGCAGCTCGGCTTGATGATGCTGGGCAGGGTTTGCGAAACCGAGCCGCAGGAAACCTTGAAGGAGGGCGTCGGCGATGACAAAGACTAAAAAAATAAGAGAACCCTTGATACATCTGGTCAAGCGCGACGACCTTCCCGGTTGGAAGGCGTGGGGTATAAGAGCATTGTCCATTGTGGGCGCGTTTGTTTTCATTTGCCTGCTCTCATTCATAGTGCTCAAAAGGTCCCCATTCCAGATTGTCAAATTCATGTTCGAGGGAGCTTTCGGCTCGAAATTAAGCACGCTCGTGCTTTTCAGAGACCTGTCAATCCTGCTTATAATTTCGCTTGCCGTCACTCCCGCCTTTAAGATGAAGTTTTGGAATATCGGCGCCGAGGGACAGGTGCTTATAAGCGCCTGGGGAGCCGTGCTGTGCATGTACTATCTCGGCGGAAAGATACCCAACGGCGCGCTTATCTTTATCATGCTTTTGTCGTCTATGACATTCGGTATACTCTGGGCGGTTATCCCCGCGATATTCAAGGCAAAATGGGGCACGAACGAAACGCTGTTTACCCTCATGATGAATTATATTGCTATTCAGATTGTACTCGGTTCCACAAAGATTTGGGCGGGCGTGACGTCGACGGGCGTTCTGCACCCATTGCAATATGGGCATCTGCCCCAGGTTGCGGGCGGAGATTACGCCTTGAGCATGATTGTCGCCGCCGTTATTACGCTGTTGTTGTTCTTTTATATGCGCTTCAGCAAGCATGGCTATGAGCTTTCGGTCGTCGGCGAAAGCAGAAATACCGCAAGATACATCGGCATAAGCGTCCCAAAGGTCATTGTGCGCACGCTCGTGCTTTCGGGCGCAATCTGCGCTGTCGCGGGCTTCTTGCTTGCGGGAGGAATAATGCACACCGTCGGCTCCGGCACGGTGGGCGGACAAGGCTTCACTGCTGTGCTTGTCAGCTGGCTTGCGCAGTTCAATCCCATTGCGATGATTGTCGTGTCCTTTGTCGTTATATTCATTTCGAAGGGCACTACGCGCGTTATGGAAAACTGCGGTATAGCCAATTCGTTTTTTTCGCAGGTCCTTACGGGCACGCTGTTCTTTATAATAATCGCTTGCGAGTTTTTTATAAGATACAGGGTGCTGCCGCGCAAGCGTCATAAAGCGGTTGCGCCTCGCGAGGATTTAGACGACGACAGCGTTGAAGTTGTAGAGGATTTTGCCGAGCCTGACATCGTTATCGAAGAACCGTTGTCGGAGGCTGACGACGATAAACAAGAAACTCGAGACGAGGATGTCGAGCATTCGCAGGAGGAGACAGTATGCTGATAATGTTTTTGAAAAACGCCATCAGATTGAGCGCAACGTTTTTATACGGTGCAACTGGCGAAATTGTAATCGAAAAGGGCGGACACCTCAACCTCGGCATTCCCGGCGTCATGAGTATAGGCGCGGCGGCGGGTTGTCTTACCGAATACGCGTTGGTAACCTCGATTGGCAATAGCAGTCCTGCGTTACTTATACTTTTGCCTTTGCTTGTAACAATTCTTGCAGGCGTGCTTATGGGCTTGCTGTACTGTTTCCTCACAGTCACCCTGCGTGCCAATCAAAACGTCGTCGGTCTTGCGATGACGACCTTCGGCATCGGGCTTGCGGGTTATTTGGTCAATAACGAATCTGATATTTATATTATCGGCAGCGTCGGTAGCGTGTTTAACAATATGTTCAACGTGCCGCAGGACGCAAACGGCTTTGTGCAAGTATTTTTCTCGCACGGTATTCTTGTTTACCTTGCGGTGATTATAGCGATTGCGGCGCAGATTGTATTGAGTAAAACAAGATTGGGCTTGAATTTGCGCGCAGTCGGTGAAAATCCCGCTACCGCGGATGCCGCGGGCATAAACGTCACAAAATACAAGTATATTTCGACATGCGTCGGTTGCGCGATTTCGGCTATAGGCGGTTTGTTCTGCATCATGGATTATATGGGCGGCAACTGGGGAGACGGTTATACTTTGGAGGGCTTCGGCTGGCTGTCACTCGCTCTTGTTATATTCACTATGTGGCGACCCTCTCTTGCAATCCTCGGCTCTATCATATTCGCGGGGCTGTATACGTTTTCCAACTTTGCGGGAATTGCGGCATATCAAAAGGATTTCGTCAATATTTTGCCTTATGCGGTTACGATCGTTATACTCATACTCACGAGCATATTCGACAAAAAGAAAAAGGTTCAGCCGCCTGCGGCGCTCGGCGTGCCGTATTTCCGAGAGGAGAGATAACCGTAGCTATGCGAAAGCAATAAGAAAATCCGTCCTTCGGGACGGATTTTTTGTATTCAAGATTTATTTCAATCGCAGGTCGAAGCCGTCCAAATAAATGAACTTGGCGTTGACCTTGTCGTTCAATCTCGAGTATATCCTTTCATAATAGCGGTCGATAAGATTTTTCTCGTCGAGGTTGGTGGTTATAAACGTGCACAGCCCCGCGTTCAGCCTCTCCTCGATTACAAGCAAAAGATACTCGAGCGTAACCTTTTTTATTATCGGTTCCGTCCCCAAGTCGTCTATGACGAGCAGATCCGCCGTTAACACGTCGTGCAGACGGCCGTTTCGTTCCGCAATGGGGGAGGTGTGGCAGGCAAGCATCGCGCTGTTGAATTCATATGCGGACATGAATTTGCAGCTTTTGCCGCGTTCGACCGCCGCGCGCGCGACTGCGCTGGCAACGCAGGACTTACCTGTGCCTACTTTGCCCGACAGCGTGATGATTTTCGCTTTTACGTCGGGAAGCTTCGATGCGTATTTCTGCATAAAGTCATAGAGCTTCTTAAGACTTTTGCGATGATTTTCATCTTGGACGACGTCGAAATCGCAGTCGTCAAATGTAAATTTGGCTTTTTTGTCGAGCTTGCATTCCGCCTTGAGCGCCGCAATAAAATGCTGCCGCACGCATCGGCATACCTTGCCGTTATCGTTGCCGCTGTCGCCGCATATAGGACAGACGGGGGAGCGTTCAAAATCATTTTCGCTATAGCCGTTTTCATTGAGCAGACGAAGATATTCGCCGTATACCTGCGCGATCTGCTCCTGCGCTATGCGGCCGTCCGTCACGGCGTTGAAGCGCATATTGACGTATTTGTCGTGCGCCTCGGCGATTTGAGGCACGGATAAAGCGCGGGACAGACGGCGTTCCGCCTCGCGTTCTGCTTCGTTTATCTGCGCCCGCTTATTCGCAAGCGCCTTTTGCATGGCTCTTTGTTTCATATCAGATATCCGCGTCGCTCAAGCTGTCTATGCTTGTGACGATAGAGTGTAATTCTTCCTGCGAGTATTCGCGCTCTTCGAAATTTGCTTTATGCGGCGCGTCGGCGGAAAATTCCGGCAGACGCTTCGCCTGCTCGACGGTCGATACGCCCTTCGACTTGTACGACGAGAGCAGTTGATTGATATAAGGCGTGGGATATGTCTTGCCTACCGCTTGTTGCGCGGCGTATATTATCAACTCATCTTCAAAGCCCCAAAGAGTCGTCCAGATGCGGTAAAACTCGCGGTCGGACGGGGTGACGCTTCTCGATCTGCCGCTTTGTTCGATTATCCTCTTTATCTTGCCGTCCTGTTCGATTTGCGCGTGCAGATACTCGTCTATGCTTTCTGCGGTGAGCAGGCCTTGCGCGTAAAATTTGTTGACGACGTTGTTCATAGCCTCGAGGGTGCGCACATGCGTTATAAAGCAATGGTGGGCGATTTTTTTCAGCGCTTCGTCCTCGAAGCCCTTCGCCGTCCAGGGCACGATGTAAACCTCTATTTCATGTTCAAAGGATTCGTAAAAGACCCCGAGATTTTTATTGACCGCTATCGCCAATTCCTTCAAATGTTCGCGGTGAGCTTGATAATCCTTCATTTCTTCGGCGGTGAATATGGACATGCGATAAAATTCATCGAGCTTGCCGTCCAATTTTTTGAAGCTTTTTGCGCCTTTTAAGGTCTTTATCGCCGTCAGGATCGCGTCTAATTCATATCCCCAACTTCGCGTCCATTTAAGGAGCATTTGCTTTTCCTCGAGGTCGGCGCCGCCCTTGCGACCGAGCGCGGAGAGAAGAGCGCGCATTTGCTCGGATTGTTTATCGTATTCGTTCAGTTTATCCTCGACGTCCGCCGCGGTGCGCACGCCGTCGGCGACCCAGTTGCGCGCTACGGTGAGGATATAGGGATATCGCACGTTCATGCCCTTAAGATCGATGCAGTATTGCACGATCATCAGCATAGCGTCCTGCTCCAGCTTGGAGTCCTCCAAAAACATGTAATACTCGTTATACTCATTGGGGGTGAGCATGCGCTCGGGGAAGAGATGCTGCAGGTGCAGGTTGAAATCGTTCCACCTTTCGCTCTTATACTTTTTGGGAGGCTGCATTGCTTTTTTGAGGCTCAAATATTTCACCTCGAGCGGCTGCTTTGACAGTATTTGCACAAGCCCCGCGTCTTCAAAAAAAGCGTAAGCGTTTAAAATCTCGTTTTCCGTCATATCGAGGCGGGCGCACAGCGCGTCGACGGAATTGTCGGTTGCGGGACATGTGCAAAGATACAGCCCGTATAAATAGACCTTTATCTGTTTTTCGTCGCAATAGGGCAGATGCTCGTTGATGAACAGATTGTCAACGAGGGTAAACGTTTCCATGAGAAAATCGCTTGAAAATTTTGCGAAAGACATATATTACCCCGATTTTTACTATGGAATAACAGAGTACCACAATTCGCCGTCAAAAGCAAATTCGATCGCGCTTAAAAACCGTATACACAACATTTAGTGGTTCTAAAGAAATCAAAGCATATTTGCGGCGCATTTTTCAATATGCTATTGCCGTTGCAAAGCGGAATGTGATATTATTATATAAAAGTATTGCTTGCGAAGGTGCGTATGAAAGTGTGGGCAAAGGTGATGCGGGGCGACAAAATTTTGCGCGACGCGATATACGACGACGGCTCGTCATTGAGCGAGGCGGCTTTTCATGCGCTTTTGCAGGAGATCTCCTATAGGTTGGATATCGCCGTTCCGGTGACTTTGGCGTATCATTTCAAGCACTTTGAAAAATTTAATCGCATCAAATATCTTCCGCGGGATTTTATCGAAGAGGTGGATTTCGACGCGTTTATCGTCGAGAGGGTGTTGGACGAGAAGAAGCAGAAATTGCAGTTATATTATTGAAAACTCATTTTAAATATACCAAACGCAAAGAAAAGTTGTGTTTGTGTAAATAACGAGGTGGGATAATGAAAAAAGGCGCAAGGATCGCAATCGCCGTTATATCTGTGTTTCTCACGGCGATCGTAATCGCCGCGTGCGTGTGCGCAAGTATCGCTGGAAGAATAAACGACGACGCCCTGCCATCGCCAGAGCTTTCGTCCTGGCAGTCTATGATAAAGGACGATACGTTGCTGAAAAAGGTCGTTATGCCGGGGGCGCACGACGCGGGCACCGCGGGCATGGCATGGTTCAGCGAGACGCAGGACAGAGATATAGGAGAACAGCTTGCGTGCGGCACAAGGTATTTCGATTTGCGCGTAAAGGAAAAAAAGGGCGAATGCAGGATCTATCACGGGCCCGCCTACAGCCTTTATCTAAAGGATATCCTGTGCGATGTGCGCGACTTTTTAAACGCAAATCCGACGGAGTGCGTGATACTCGACGTGCATAAATTCGGCAACGCCGGCGCGAAGCCGAGGACGGTCGAGCTGCTTGACGAATATCTTGGCGGAATGTTTGTGACAAAGCCCGCAGACGTGTCGGAGCTGGATTTTGTGGGCGCTCTCACTCTCGGCGACGTCAGAGGCAAGTGCCTGCTTATCTGGGGCGACAACGACGAATACGCGGCGCAGGGAAACCATTACTTTTTGCGTAACGACGACCACGGCGACGTGGAGACGGGGTGCTTGCAATCATTTTATGAGCGCAGCTGGAATTGGTATTATTCCTCCGAAAAATATATAAAGAAAGCGATCCCGGCATATATAAATAAATATAAGCAGAGTATTGGCGGGCTGTTCGTTTTGCAGGCGCAGCTCACGGACGGATGCCTTGTCATAGGCCCCAGATACAGAGAGGGATGTCACGAGAGCAATATGAACGCGTGCGTTCTGGCGATGGGCGAGAGCGAAGACCTCGATTGCATCAATATCGTCATGCGCGATTTCATCTGTCCCGAGAAAAATTGCTGTACTCTCAAGCTCAATTTGGATAAGCATATCGTAAAGGACGGCTGCGCGGCTGCGTACGAGGCTATGGTGGAAGAGTTTTTGAGATGATATAGCTTTTGCTTTGAAAGTATCCGACTTGGTTTTCAAGC
>CANDBZ010000004.1 GCA_947383095.1 uncultured Clostridia bacterium
ATTCGGCGTATGTGACAGTCGTCAACGATCTTCGCTATGCTGTTACTCCGACAGCCTACGCCGTGCGCCGCGCTTCGGCTATTGAACATTGAAAAGTAAATACGGGTGAGATAAAATAGGGGTGGGGCGAGAGCTATATTTTGGCGCAAGGTAAAACGAGCGGCTGCGTTCCGGTGGTGACTCCAGTGCGAGTTTTGCGTATTACCTGACCGCTGACGGCTGTCTTAACGCCGGCTATCCTGTTACCACTACACGTTACGCCGTGCGCCGTGCTTTACCGTATGGACCTTGAAAAGTGAATACGAGCGAGATAAAATATGTGTGTGGGCGAAAGCTTTATATGCGCAAGCGGCGAAAAACTGTGGCTGCGTTCCGGTCATCATTCTGATGCGAGGTGCGACGTTTGTCTGACTGCTGCCGGCAGCTTTAGCACTGCGGACACATCTACTAATAACGCCGTGCGCCGCGCTTTAGCTATAGAAACTTGAAAACTTAATGCGGGCGAGATAAAATTAACAGGGCGGAGGCTTCATATAGGCAAACGGCGAGCAAAAGGTGGCTGCGTTCCGGTGTTAACGCTAATGCTAAATACGCCAATGATTTGACCGCGGATGTCAGCGGTAATTGGTCTGTTACGTCTACCGAATACGCCGTGCGCCGCGCTTCGGCGATAGAAACTTGAAACTTATTGTGAGCGAGATAAAATCAACGAGACGGAGGCTTTATATTGGCAAACGACGAGCAGAAGGTGGCTGCGTTCCGGTGCGCGCAGTCTTGCGAGTCTCGCGGACTACCTGACTGCCGCCGGAGGCAGGCACTATGTGGAGACACCGACTCATAACGCCGTGCGCCCCGCGCTTCGATTGTTCCGATACAAGCATTTTATTTCTATGCGAGCGATGTACTATTAAATCAAGGGAGAAAGCTTTCTGTAGAGCGCTTTCCTGATAGGCAGGGTATATCGTGGCTGCGTTCCGGTGCGGTTGACTGACCGTTGGCCGCCGGCGGTGGGCCTACGCCGTGCGCCCCGCGCTTCACTCGCTCGCATTACTTGCGTGATTTCGTGTATCCGTCATGTCAAAGACAGGCGGACAGAGATTTGAGATGAAGGGGCTTTCGTCCGGTCCGACGTGGAGAGCGTCGGAGCAAATTTAACTCAACCATGTCGCAGCTGCGCCGAATGGGGCGTATATGGGGCATTTGCTTTTGTATTAAAGCGGTTGAGTTTATTTTTTTTTATACCCCGCAAACAGGGGCGTTTGCGGGGACCCCCGAGAATATACCCCATAAACAGGGGCGTTTATGGGGACCCCCGAGAATATACCCCGCAAACAGGGGCGTTTATGGGGGCCCCGATATTTACCCCGCAAACAGGGGCGTTTGCGGGGGCCCCGAGAATATACCCCACAAATGGGGACGTTTTGCGGGGGGGGGCCCCAATTAACCCCATGAAGCAGGGACGCTTCACGGGGACCCCGAATGAAACCCCGCAAGCAAGGATGCTTGCGGGGATTATTTATATAACCTAAATATTTGGGTTTATTGAAAGCGGTCGAGCTTTTTTGCGGATTCAGATCACGGTGACGCTTTTTGCAAGATTGCGCGGTTTGTCTGGGTTCAAGCCCAAGCACAGCGAAGCGGTCAATGCGAGGCTTTGCAGGGGCACTACGGATATGAGAGGATAAAGCCGTTCGTCATACGAGAAGGGTAGATATACGGTTTTGTTTGCGCCTATGTCGCCAACCGCAGATATCGCAACCGTGTATGCGCCGCGGGAGCGCAGCTCGCTCACCGTGGCTTCTATGCGGCGTTTATCCTCCTGCGCGGTGGCGATGACGAATACCGCGCTCTTGTCGTCTATGAGCGCGATAGCGCCGTGCTTGAGCTCGCCCGCGGAATATGCGTCCGTCATTTTATAAGTTATTTCCTTAAATTTCAGGGCGGCTTCCCTCGCTGTTATGCCGTCAAGTCCTTTGCCCACAAAAAATATATTTGCGCGTTTTATTTTATCCTCGTAAATGTCGTAAGACGACACGCTTCTTATCGCCTGAATGAGTTTATCCGCGCTCTCTTCGTCGCATATTCTTCCCGCGGCTTTTTGAGCGAGCAGGTACAGCGCGTATAACTGACAGACATACGATTTTGTCGCGGCGACCGCTACCTCCGCGCCCGCGTCGAGGAGAAGCGTCTTATCCGCCGCGTACGTTATGCTGCTGTGCGCGACGTTTGTGACGGCAAGCGTTTTTGCGCCGCGGGTCTTGCAAAGCTCTATCGCGTTGAGCGTATCCGCGGTTTCGCCGCTTTGACTGATGAGTATGACCGCGCATTTGCCGTCCGCAAACCGCACTCTGTCAAATTCGCTTGCGGCTACGGTTTCGCAGGGTATTCCCAGAGATTCTTCCAATAGCTCCTTGCCGAACAGCCCCGCGTGATATGCGGTGCCGCATGCCGTGAGATATATGCGGCTTGCGTTTTTGAGCATGTCGAGCGTATCGCCGTCGACCGTGGTCTCCACGCTGTAAAAAGTGCGCATTAACGCGGCGGGAATTTCGTCTATTTCCGCGCGCATATGGCACGTGCAAGGCTTCGGCGGGATGCGGCGTATGCGCACGGCCTGTTTGAGTATCGGCTTTTCATCCTTGAAAAAGGATACGGAGCCGCCTTTCAAAACGGCGCACTCGCCGTCCTTAAGTATTACGGTTTTCAAAGTATATTTGGATATTGCGAGCGTGTCGCTTGCCACAAAGCATTCGCCGTCGCCGATGCCTATAGCAACCGACGTGTTTTTGCGGCGGACATAGATGGCGTCGTCGCCTTTTTTCAACGCGATAAACGTCGCCGCGCCCTCCAGCCGTCTGCCCACGCGGTCGACTGCGCCTATCATGTCGGATTCGTTTTCGAGCGCCAATAAATGCGCGATGAGCTCGCTGTCCGTGTCCGACGCAAAGGATATGCCCTTTGAAGCAAGCTCGCGGCGCAGCTCGTCGCAGTTTTCGATCACGCCGTTGTGCACTACGGCGATACTCCCGTCAAAGGATATATGCGGATGCGCGTTTACGGCGTTGGGTTTGCCGTGCGTCGCCCATCGCGTATGCCCGATGGCAGTGTGAGAGCATATGTCGGGCAATATGCTTTCAAGCTGCGCGACGCTTCCCGCTGTCTTATATATCTTTATTTCGTCGCCGCCGAAAGCCACGCCCGCGCTGTCATAGCCGCGGTATTCCAACGTCTTCAATCCGTCTATAACTATATTTTTAGCGTTTTGAAATCCAGAGTAACCGACAATTCCGCACATACGCCCTCCACATTTCAATATATGTGCGGCGGGAGCATTGTGAGGACAAATTTGCGCATAATCGACGCGTGACGACCGCGATAGCGGTTTATGGCATAATAAATGCGGCAACGCTTCTACGCTGCCGCAAAAAGCGCGGGTTTACGGCAAATTTATTCGGCGGCAGACGCGTCCGTCGCGTTTATCCTGTCGCAAAGAGCTTTTATTTTGCCTGAAACGGCGGCTTGCGCAGCTTTGAGCTTACCGCCGAAAAGCTTGTGAACGAGCTTGTCCACGCCGTCGAAGCCTATTTGTCTTATCCATTCTATCGCAGCGCACACGATAAATGTGAGCAACACGAAGCCGACGTAAATCAGATACGCTACGTCGCTTGTCAGAAAACGCGAGCTGTGAAATATCTTTTCGTACATAAAGCCGCGAAGCTCGTTGTTGTCGTGAATGAGGTATACGCCGAAGGTCAGTTTGGAAACGAAGCATATGATCTTTGCCGCTTTCGCGTTTTCGATCTTTATGCTTTTTGCGGCGACCAAAATGATCACGGACATGTAAAGGGTGCCCAGCGAAGTGTAAGAAAGGCTGATGTTGAAGGGCATATAGCCTTCGAGAACGGCGGTATATATAACAATGGCGACAAAACCTATTATCGCAGGTATCCAAGCGGGCTTTGTCAGTTTGACGTCGTATTTGCGTATATATCCCGCAAGCAAATACAGCAGACAGAACCACCAGCCCGTGTAGCCTCTTTTGAGGGGCATAGTGTTTTCAAATATCTGCACGTCGTGCAAAACCGCCGTCGCTATGATAAAAACGCATACGAAAAGATACTGCGCTTTGTTCAGTTTCTTTATTAGCACGTTCAAAAACGGAGACGCAACGCTCATGAGGAAATATGCGGATATAAACCAATATTTGCCGCTCAATATCGGGAAAATATACCCGACGAAATCGAGCGCGTCAAAATTGTAAACGCCCGCTGCGACAAAAACTATATATAGAGTCATGCCGTAAAAGAAAACCTGCAGCCACAGCTTGCCAAGCTTCCTGAATGGAATTTTGAAATCGTCCTTTAGACATATGAAGTACGCGCTTATCATCACAAACACGTTGACGGAGGGCAGAAACAACGCGTGAGTGAGGCTCATAAAAAATTTGCCCGCGGGATCCGTGACTTCCCGCCAGCCGCCGTGACCGTAAAAGTGCGACGAGATGATGAAGATCATCGCGATTATGCGCACGAGCTCAAACGTCGCGTTGCGCGACTTTTTGGCAGGCGCGATCAATATTTGAGAGGGTATGGGGGCGTTTGCAAAGTTTGTCGTCATAATTCTTCGTTTTCGGACGCGTTCTCGGGATTTGCCTCTGCGGGCAGGACGCCGTCTTTATCCGCGGTGATACCGTCCTTTTGGTCAAAGTCGTCATGCTCTTGAGCGGAGTTTACGTTTTGTTTTTTTGCTTTGACGGCAGCCGATAGCCTTTTGCAGCCGGCTGCTATATCCGCAAAGGGATTGCGTCCGCCGAAAGCGCGGCACTTGTTCTCCGGCAGACATACGTCCGCGGTGAGCGATATGCAAAGCAGAATAAGAAAGAAGGTCGGACCGAAAAAGTTTGTGTCTATCATTCCGTATGCGTCAAACAATAGCAGACTTGCCAGAAGCGCGACGAACGCCGGATTTTTGCGCAATACCAACAGGCTGCGATATCTCCAAAAATAGAAGAAGATAAACGCTATCGCGCCCACGAGACCCATGGTCGCGATTATCTGCAAAGCGGTGCTGTGGTACCAATAGGGCGTATAATTGCTGCTTGCCAATTCGCCGAGGCGATAGTCCCAGCCCGCGCCGAATATGGGCCAACGCTTGAAGGTCTCCCACGCGAGGGGATACAGACCGTCCGTGCGGCCCGCGCTGTCGAAGCCTCTGCCTATGATCGTATCCACAACGTCGGACACAAATTCGCCGAAATACGCCACAAGAATTATCGCCACGACAAACACGGCGCATACCGTGACGCCGAACGCAATCTTGTTTTGAGATTTTACGATGGTGTAAAAAAGCATTGCGGGCAGCGCAAGCGTTGCGAAAAGTATCGCGCCGCGGCAGCCCGTCGTGAGCAGCAGCGCGTATTGAAGCAACGCGATAAGCGTAAATAAGGGAGTCAGAAATTTGCTCTTGTTTATACAGAAATAAAGCGAAGCGGGTATGCACATTGCGATGATGGGAGCGACGTTGTTTTTGCCCGCCCACCCGAGATGTATTTCCTTGGACAAAATCGCCGCTTTGATGTTTTCTATGCCGCCCAATCTCGCAAAATACACAATGAGCTCGAGCGAAACCACTATGCCTGCGGCAAATAGTATTTTAAGCATATATTCGGGAAACTTTTCTTTTTGCTCCGACGTGCGGTTGGTGACGTACATAAACGTATAACCGAGCGCCATAACGAGCACTATGCCCAGAGCCGCAAGCACGGCGAGAGGGTGCTCGTACGGTGACCCGACGCCTCCGAATGCGAAGGGGATTATCAATGCGATAAAGGACAGGTGAAAGCCCTTTATGCGCGTTATGTGAAGCACGGACCAATCTCTTTTGAAGCGGACAAGGCTGAAAATTATCGCAGCAAGCAAAACTACTATAAGAGACAGCAGCGGAGCGAAATTGTTCAACGCGTGGCGGTTTGCGCTTATCACAAACGTGAACATGGTTAGAAGGCAAAGCAAATGCTTTGTCTCTCTGCCTATGAACAGAGGCAACAAGTTCAACACCGTGACGACGCACAGTACGGGTATCCAGCCGCCCGACACCCAACCGATAAAGATTAACGCGGCGTTGAGCAGAATAAACCAATCGGACTGTACGAAACGGTTTGTATAAGTTACGGCTTTTGCAATGTTTTCTTTCATAATGACGACGCTACCTTAAAGTCGAATATATAAATTATAACCTACGCACGCGTGCGCTGTCAATCTCTGCGGGAAGACGTCGCCGAGCCGTTTATATTATTTTAAGGATACCGTGCCGCGCCGGATCAAGCGGACTTCCGTTTTACGCAGTAAATAAAGCTCAATGGCCGGGCGGCATATTGACACGGGCATGCGCATTTGTTATCATAAATGAGCAATATAAAATAAATTTAAGGTTGGCGCTGCCGTAAATTGCGTCAAGCGAGGTTTTTATGAACGACAACAACAGGGATATCGCCCAAAGACTTAAGGGCTTGCGCGAGATGCTGAACGTCGGCGCGGAGGAATTGGCCTCCGTAGCGGGCGTAGACATCGACGAATACCTGTCCTTCGAGACGGGCGAGAAGGATTTTTCGGTCACGTTTTTATTCAACTGCGCGGAAAGATTGGGCGTCGACGTGACGGAGCTGCTGACGGGCACAACTCCCACGCTGTCGCTGTGCTCCATAGTACGGGCGGGGCAGGGCATCGTGACGACCCGCGAGCATATGTTCACCTACGAGCACCTTGCCCATCATTTCAAGGGAAGGACCGCGGAGCCGTTTTTAGTCACGGCGCCGTTTGACGAGGAGGCCGCAAACAAGCCTATCGTTTTGTCGACGCACAAGGGTCAGGAGATAGACTATATCCTCGACGGACAGCTTAAAATAAACGTCAACGGCAGGACGACTATTCTCAAGGCGGGCGACACCGCGTATTATGACAGCGCGCAGCCGCACGGCATGGTCGCCGTGGGCGGCAAGGACTGCAAATTTGTCGCGGTCGTGCTAAAGCATCTTGAAGATTGAAGCTTTAAGGGGGAAAATATGAGATTTGCCGCGCCTTTGGCAAAAGCATTTGAAGAAGCCGTGATCACAGTCGGCCGCGTGCGTATAAGCGTATTGAGCGACAGAATTATACGCGTGGAAAAGGGCTCTTTCACGGATAAACGTACGCAGACCGTTTTTTGCAGAAATTTTGCAAAACCGCAGTTTAAATATACAAAATTCAACGATAAAGTGCTTATCACTACCGAAGCATGCAAATTTTGCGTCGACCTGAAGACCCTTGACGTCGGCGTGCGGTTCGCCTCCGGCGGCGTTGCTTATCCGTCCGAACGAAGTAATCTGGGCGGCACCGCAAGGACTCTCGACGGCACTTTCGGCGTGTTGGGCGGGTGGAAAGGAAAACGAGAAAAAAAAGACCGCTTTTGCCTCGGCCACATCAGAAAGGGTATATTCGCGTCCAACGGCGTGAGCGAGTTTGACGACGGAAAATCATTTTTGCTTGACGGCGACGGCGGCGTTTCTCAAAGAGAAGGGAAATGCGTCGATAAATACGTGTTCGCATTCGGCGACGACTATCTCGGAGGACTGAAGGAGTTTTACGCGCTCACGGGGGCTACGCCCGTTTTGCCCAAATACGCGCTGTCTAATTGGTGGTCGAGATACCACGCTTACAGCGATAAGGAATATCTGGCTTTGATGGACAGGTTCGAGTCCGAACGCGTGCCGCTCACCGTAGCGACGATCGACATGGATTGGCATATCGTCAAAAACGTGCCGAAGGGGACGCAATATCGCTCCATGCAGGGCGCGGGGTGGACGGGCTATACTTTTGAAAAATCGCTGTTCCCCGATCATAAGGCGTTTTTGAAAAGCCTCAAGGACAGAGGGCTCGCCGTGACGATGAATTTGCACCCGCGCGACGGGGTGCGCCCGTTCGAGGTGCAGTATGAGGATATGGCGCGCGCGTGCGGGATCGACCCCGCGACAAAGCGCGCTGTCGAGTTTGATTTGACGGATAAGAGTTTTTTGTACGCTTATTTCGATATTTTGCATCATCCGTATGAGGAAGATGGCGTGGATTTTTGGTGGATAGATTGGCAACAGGGCACAAAATCCAAAATGCAAGGTCTCGACCCGCTTTGGCTGCTAAATCATTATCATTTCGAGGACAACTGCCGAGACGGTAAACGGGGTCTGATTCTATCGAGATATGCGGGCTTGGGCTCGCACAGATACCCCGTAGGCTTCTCCGGCGACACGGTCGTTTGCTGGAAGAGCCTCAAGTTTCAGCCATATTTCACCGCGCTCGCTTCCAACGCAGGCTACACTTGGTGGTCGCACGACATAGGCGGACATTTGTTTGGCAGAGGCAACGAGGAGCTGTATTTGCGGTGGCTTCAGTTCGGCGTATTTTCACCGATAAACCGTCTGCATTCCAACAATAAAGCCTGGAGCAAGGAGCCGTGGCTTTATCCGCGCGTGGAGGAGATCGCAAAGGATTATCTGCGTTTGCGTCACAGGCTGTTGCCCTATCTGTATACGGCTAACGTGCGTACGGCAAAGGAGGGTATTCCGCTCATAGCTCCGGCGTACTATTATGACCGGAAGGCGAACGCGCGCGACAGGAAGCATCGCAATCAGTATTATTTCGGCGAGCAGCTGTTCGTTTCGCCGATAACGAGCCGCGCGAAAAAGACGACGGCGAAAGCGGCCGCGCTGTCGCGGGTAAACGTCCGGCTTCCTCAAGGCGAATGGCGCGACTTTTTTACTGGAAATCCCGTCGCGGGCGAAAGAGAGCAGATTATGTCGTATCCGCTCGACGCGTATCCCGTTTTCGCCAAATCGGGCGCGATTGTTCCCATGCTTGCAAAAAGAGACGGCAATTCGCAGGAGTTCGACGATCTCGAAATTCGCGTGTTCCCCGGCGAGAACGAATATACCATGTACGACGAGACGGGCAAAATAGATTTTGTTCTCTCAAAGGACGGCGAACGGTATATTCTCGGCATAGACCCGAGCGCGGACATAAAGACGGAGCGTTTGTTGGTCAGGCTCATGACGGGCGGCGGCGAAGCGTACAGAGCCGTTTGCGAAGAGACCGAGAACGACGCGTTCGACGGTATCGCGACGGATTGCAGGAGGTGTAAAGTCGTTTTCGAGCCTGTCCTAAAGGGCGAGGCAGCGCGATAAATCTCAAAAAATGTATAAAATCGCTTGACTTATGACTTTATATTTTATATCATTATCAAGCATAATTTTTCGGATAAGTTTGCGCTCGGACGGAACTAGCCCCTCTTGTCTTGCCGCTTATTGCGAAAAACAAATACGGAGGTTGGCTATTATGGCTAAAGATTTGTCTACTATGGCAAAAAACAATAAGTCTTATATGGCAAAGCCCGGCGAAGTGGAGAGCAAGTGGTATATCGTCGACGCAACAGGTTTGGTGCTCGGACGTCTTGCCTCGCAGGTTGCGACTATCCTCAAGGGGAAAAACAAGCCTGAATATACTCCCAACGTCGACTGCGGCGACCATGTTATTATAATCAACTGCGATAAGGTGGTTCTCACGGGCAACAAACTCGAGGACAAGTATTATCGTTATCACACGGGTTATATCGGCGGATTGAAAGAGATCCAATACAAAAAGCTCATGAAAGAGCAACCCGACAAGGCAGTGTTCAAGGCGGTTAAGGGCATGCTTCCCAAAAACAGCCTCGGCGCAAAGATGCTCAAAAAACTTCGCGTCTATGCGGGAAGCGAGCACAATCATGCGGCGCAATGCCCCGTTGAGCTCAAGCTCAATTTTTGAGAGGTGAATTATGGCGACTAAAAAGACCAAGAAAGTTCAATATCTCGGCACAGGCAGAAGAAAGAAAGCCATCGCGAGAGTGCGTCTCATCCCCGGCGGCGAGGGCGCGATCGTGATAAACAAGCGCACAATCGAGGATTACTTCCCTCAAGACACTATGAAGTTCATCGTCAATCAGCCTCTTGTCGCAACCGGCACGACTGATAAGTTCGATGTATTCGTCAACGTCTACGGCGGCGGCTACACCGGTCAGGCGGGCGCGATCCGCCTCGGCATTGCGAGAGCTCTTTGCGTTGCGGACGCGGAAGCATACAGAGCCATCCTCAAGAAAGAGGGATATCTCACCCGCGACCCGAGAGCCAAGGAGCGTAAAAAATACGGTTTGCACAAGGCGCGCAAGGCTCCTCAATTCTCAAAGAGATAATCCGCGAGCTGCACATCTGATCTCAAAGTTGCCCTGCCGAAAGGCGGGGCTTATATTTTTCTTGACAAATGATAAACGCATTATAAAATTATATATATCACCACATTAAGGAGAAAAGACGATGTTGGATTCGATCCTTAAAAACCAAAGCGTTGCGTTGCGTATATCCGTAAAAACCGTGATTTCGGTCGTGCTTATAGCGCTTGCGATAGGGCTGCCTCAAATCGCGCATATAGCGGGCAGCGCGCAGGCGGGCTCCGTTTGGCTTCCGATGTACGCTCCGGTTTTGCTTGCGGGTTGCCTGCTCGGCCCCGTGTGGGGACTTATAGTGGGCATTCTTTCGCCCGTGGTCAGCTTTGGTTTTACAACGCTCGCTCTCGACGCGGCTATGCCCGCGCTTGCGAGGTTGCCTTATATGATCGCGGAGCTCGCGGTATTCGGCGCGGTCAGCGGAGCGTTTGCAAAGCAGATCCGCAAAAACACGTTGTTCGCTTTCCCTGCGGTGCTTGCGGCGCAGGTATCGGGGCGCGCGCTGTTTGCAGCGGCTCAACTCATTGCAGGCAAAGGTCTGGCCGCCGTCGCGTCAAGCTTGAGCGCGGGGTTGGTCGGGCTTTACGTACAGCTTATAGCGGTGCCGCTTATCGTCGTCGCGCTTGCGAAGGCGCTCAAAAAAGAGGCGAACCGTGAATAAAGCCGTCGAGCTGTTGCGCGGCGATATCACGCTTGCCGTCGTAAACGGCGACAGACGCGCTACGTTCGTCGACCGCGGCATAAAAGCGTTGCTGTCGGTTTTAAGCGGAGACGACATATTGAAGGGCGCGGACGTTGCGGACAAGGTAGTTGGCAAGGCGGCGGCGCTTTTGTTTGTAAAAGGCGGGGTTAAACGCATATACGCAGAGGTTTGCAGCAAGCCCGCGCGCGACGTTTTGGTAAAATACGGCGTTGAACTCGAGTATAAAACTTTGACTGGCGGGATAGTCAACCGAGCGGGCGACGGCCCGTGTCCGATGGAATATGCCGTGCTTGAAACGGACGATCCCGACGAAGCGGCAAAAATACTGTCCGCGAAGCTGGAAGCAATGAATAAATAATTTGTGATATTTAAAATCGACCTCGAAAGAGGTCGATTTTTATTTACATGATCCTGCACAGCGCGCAGGCTACGACGGTGCCGAGCAAGGTGCAGAACAGCGCGACGGGAATGGCATAGCGCAGCTTGCGCACCTTACACGCGGAAAAGTATACCGCCGAGATATAAAATATTGTTTCCGTCGCGCCGGCTATGACAGCGGCGCACCTGGCGGGATAGCTGTCGACGCCGCAATCGTTTATTATACTTTCAAGCAGCGCGATCGTGCCGTTGCCCGACAGGGGCACAAGCAGGATTATTTCCGTGATTTCGGATGGAATGCCGAGGTATGACAAAGGCTTTGCCAGCCAGCCGGATATAGTCGAAGAAAGACCGCTCGCCTTAAATAGCTCTATACAGACAAATACCGCCGCTACATACGGAAATATGCTTTTGATAAGCCCGAGGCTGTCGCGCGTGCCGTCCAAAAAACAGTCGTATACCTTGACTTTTTTTATGATGCATATAATTATCAAAACGATCAGCAATACGGGCAGTATATATACGCTCATCTCTTTCTTGCCTTCCGCGAACGCGTGTTAAAACCGCGTAAACGTTGGTTTAACATAGAATTTTGTATATGTAAACCGCGGTTTTTGTCATCACCTTTATTTTGTTTTTTGTCCGTCAAGGCAAAGACCTTGCATAAAATAACTCCGCTTAATGTGGATACGGAGGTGGATATCAGCGTGGGCAGAAATATCGATGACGCGTCCGCGCTGCCCGCAGCCGCGCGTATGGCTATGACCGTCGCGGGGATTAGTTGGATCGACGTCGCGTTGATTATCAACAGCAGGATCATGTTTGCGCTTGCAACGGTTTGCTCCTCGCTTGCCATTGCGTGCATGGCTTTTATGCCCGCGGGAGTGGCGACTCCGCCCATGCCGAGCATATTGCCCGCGAGATTTACCGATATCCAATTATACGCCTCGTCGCTCTCGTTCTTGAAGAGCCGCTTTATGAGCGGTCGCAACAGCTTGGACAGCTTCTTGTCCAGCTCCGTCGCCTGCATCATTTTAAGAACGGACAGCCACACCGCGTATATCGCCGCAAGCTTTACTATAAGCGTGATCGCGTTCATCACGCCCTGAAGCATAGTGGGAAACGCGGTCGCCGGCGAGGCGATCGTCAGAAGCACTATCGATATAAGCGTGAGTGCGGTGAAGGCGACGTTCATATCAAATTTTATTTTCATGCGCCCGTAAATATGAGCGCCCGCATATTTTGTTGTCAATCTCAAATAAAAGATGTATAATATGTGAACTGATTTATGCGCGTGCGCGCACAGAGGCGATTATGGAAAAGAAAAAGTTTTATCTGACGACCGCAATCACTTATACATCGGGCAAGCCCCACATCGGCAACACGTATGAAATCGTGCTTGCCGACCTCATCGCGAGGGCAAAGCGCATGCAGGGCTACGACGTCTTTTTTCAGACGGGCACGGATGAGCACGGCGAAAAAATAGAGCTGAAGGCCGCGGACGCGGGCGTCACGCCGCAGCGGTTTGTGGACGGTGTCGCGGGCGAAATAAAGCGCATCTGGGATTTGATGGACACGACGTACGACAAATTTATGCGCACCACCGACGCGGAGCACGAGGCGCAGGTGCAAAGGATATTCGAGAAGCTTTATAAGCAGGGCGATATATATAAGGGCTCTTATCAGGGCTGGTATTGCACGCCGTGCGAATCCTTTTGGACGGAAAGTCAGCTCAAGGACGGCAAGTGTCCCGATTGCGGCAGAGAAGTCAAGATGGCGCAGGAGGAGGCGTATTTCTTTGCGATGAGCAAATACAGCGATAAGCTTATGAAATACTACGACGAGCATCCGGATTTCATCACTCCGCTATCGCGCAAAAACGAGATGGTCAACAATTTCCTCAAGCCCGGCTTGCAGGATCTGTGCGTATCGCGCACGTCCTTCGATTGGGGCGTACCGGTTTCCTTCGACAAAAAGCACGTGGTGTACGTTTGGCTTGACGCGCTTACGAATTATATCACGGGAATAGGCTATAATTGCGATGGGGACAGCTCGCCGCAGTTTCAAAAGAATTGGCCGGCGGATCTGCATGTTATAGGCAAGGATATCGTGCGCTTTCACGTCATATATTGGCCGATTTTTCTCATGGCGCTGGGGCTGCCTCTGCCCAAGCGGATATACGGGCATCCGTGGCTGCTGCAGGACGGCGGCAAGATGTCCAAATCAAAGGGCAACGTCATTTATGCGGACGACCTCGTCGATATCTTCGGCGTGGACGCGGTGAGGTATTATCTGTTGAGCCAGATGCCGTTTGACAACGACGGCACAATAAGCTGGGAAGCCGTTGCGGAGGTCATTAACAGCGAGCTTGTCAACGTGTACGGCAACCTCGTTCAGCGCACCGTCGCGATGAGCAACAAGTATTTCGGGGGCGAGGTTTGCGACAAGGGCGTGGAGGAAGCCGTCGACGGCGAGCTTAAATCGGCGGTAACGGGCTTGAAAAAACGCGTTTTCGACGCATTGGACGGCTTCAGAGTCGCAGACGCTGCGGGCGAGATCGTCTCCGTTTTGCGCCGCGCCAATAAATATATCGACGAAACGACGCCGTGGATATTGGCAAAGGACGATAGCAAGTCAGACAGACTGCGCACCGTGCTTTACAACCTCACGGAGACCATAGTCGTCTGCTCGAGTCTGCTTGAGCCGTTTATGCCGCAAACCGCCGCTCTTGCGATAAGTCAATGCGGCGCGCAAAAGAGAAGCTATGAGGATCTGGACGAGTTCGGCTTGCTCGGCTGCGTAAAGGTTGCGGAAAATCCGACGCACCTCTTCGCAAGGCTGGACATCGATAAGATAATGGAACAGGTAAAGGCGAAAGAACTTGTGACGGATGATGTTGAAAACGTGCATATCGAGGAGAAAAAGATAGTGGAAGAAAAAATCGAAAATACGGTCGATATAAATGAAATCGGCATCGAGGATTTTGCAAAGGTGCAGCTGCGCGTCGGTAAAATTCTCACGGCGGAAAAGGTGGAGAAAGCGGATAAATTGCTTAAATTCACAGTGCAAATAGGTCAAGAAACGCGCACGATTGTGAGCGGTATAGCGAAATTTTATACGGCGGAGGAAATGATCGGCAAAAACGTGGTCGTGGTTTACAACCTCAAGGCGGCGAAGCTGCGCGGCATAGAAAGTCAGGGCATGCTGCTTTGCGCGTGCGAGCAGACTCAAGACGGCGAGAGGGTCGTGCTTGTTTCTCCCGAAAAACCCGTGAACAGCGGTAGCGTGGTGAGATGATGTTGATAGATACGCACTGCCATCTTAACGATGAAAAGCTTTTGCCGGAGGCGGACGGAATAATCGCAAATTTCCCCGCGTGCGGCATAGAGAGCGCGATATGCGTGGGCTATGATATGCCCTCGAGCGAGATCGCCGCCGAGCTTGCTTCGAAGCACGACAGGATATATGCCGCGATCGGCATACATCCTCACGACGCCGTGACCGCCGACTATGACAAATACGAGCGTCTTGCAACGCTCTCGTCGTCGCAAAAGGTCGTGGCGATCGGCGAGATCGGCTTGGATTATCACTATGATTTAAGTCCCCGCGCAATACAAAAGGGCGCTTTCAGAGAGCAGATAGAGCTGGCGGACGCGTTGGGGCTGCCCATAGTTCTGCATATCCGCGAGGCGTACGAGGACGCAAGACAGATACTGTTCGAGTCGCGGCGATATCTCAACAACGGGCTGTTGTTACACTGCTATTCGGGCTCAAAGGAGTTTGTAAAAGTGTTTGGCGAGCTGGACGCATACTTTGCTTTCGGCGGAGCGATCACCTTCAACAACGCCAGGCATAACATAGAGTCTTTGCAGGCGGTGCCGCGCGACAGACTGCTTCTCGAGACCGATTGTCCGTATATGACGCCCGTGCCGCACAGGGGAGAGGTCAACCGTCCCGAATACGTTGCGCTCGTCGCAAAGCGCGCGGCGGAGGTCCTTGACATGAGCGCGGAGGATATTGAAAGTATGACCACCGAAAACGCGAAAAGATTGTTTATACGCATGAAATAGCGATATAAACTATTGATAATGTAATTTGAGAGAAAAATATGAATAACGTATACGTGTATGAATTCGGCGACAGCCTGTATCTTAATCTCACCAACAGATGTCCCAACAACTGCGAGTTTTGTCTGCGCAGCTTTAAGGACGGAGTGAACGGGAATAAGCTTTGGCTGCTCAAGGAGCCGACCTTCGACGAGGTGAAGGAGGATCTGGCGATGTTTCCTCTTTCAAAGTATAGGGAAATCGTATTTTGCGGTTTCGGCGAGCCGACATGTAATTTGTCCGTCATGTCGCAGGTGGGTCCGTATCTCAAGGCAAAGGGGTGCAGGACGCGGCTCAACACAAACGGACTCGGCAATCTTATCAATAACAGATCGGATGTGCCGCGTCTGATATCGAAGTATATAGATTGCGTGTCTATATCTCTCAACGCGTCTACCGCGGAGGGATACGACGAAATCTGCCGCAGCAAATACGGCAAGGACGCTTTTTACGCTATGCTCGATTTTGCAAGGGCCTGCGTCGAAGAGGGCGTCGAGACCGTCATGACCGTCGTAGACTTTATCGGCGACGAGGAGATCGAGGCTTGCAGAAAGGTCGTTGAGCCCACGGGCGCTAAATTCAGAGTGAGAACGACCGTGCGCGAGGACACCGTTTATTAAAGTAAAAACGGAAGCGGGCTTTTGCCGTGAGCTTCCGTTTTCTCTTTGGTACTTTAGAAACTTTATCTTCGGTACAATCTTATCATGTGCGGGACGCGCGGGTTTATTCAGGAAAATTTTGGAAAGGTGAAAATGGAAGACCCAAATCTTAAAAGCATAATAAACGACGTAGGCTTCAGGTTTAACAAGGCGCTCGGGCAGAATTTCATATCGGACGCAAATTTGTTGACCGCGATCGTCGCCGACAGCGGCGTGAACGCCGACGACGTAGTCGTTGAGATAGGCACGGGAGGCGGCACGCTGACGCGCGCTCTCTCGGCGGCGGCAAAAAGAGTAATATCTTTTGAAGTGGACTGCAATCTTCAAAGCGTGTTGGCGCTTTCACTCCGAGGGATAGATAACGTCGAGGTGGTTTTCCGCGACGTGCTTAAGATGAGCGACGAAGAATTGCGCGCATTGACGGGCGATAGCTTTAAGGTCGTCGCCAATCTGCCGTATTATATCACCACGCCCTTGGTCATGCGGTTTTTGGAAAGCGCGCTTGACGTGAAAAGCCTGACCGTGATGGTGCAGCAGGAGGTGGCGGACAGATTTGTCGCAAAGCCCGACACTGCGGATTATGCCGCGATAACGCTTGCGATAGAGTCCTGCGCGGACGCTCGCATCACGCGCAAGGTCAATCGCAAAAACTTTTATCCCGTCCCGAACGTTGACAGCGCGGTAGTTCGCATCGACGTTGACAGGACAAAGCTGGACGGCGAAGACGCGCCGCTGTTGAGAAAGCTCTTTAAAGCCGCGTTTGCGATGAGGCGCAAGACGCTCGCCAACAACTTAAGCGCGGCGTTCGGCATAGACAAACAGGACGCTTCCGAAAGGATAACGAAAGCGGGCTTCTCGCCTATGGTGCGCGGCGAAGCGCTTTCACTTGAGGATTTTAAAAAGCTGTCCCGTCAATTTTGAGCGTGAAAACGCTATGCTGTCAAACCGCTTTAGGGCGGTTTTTTTGTTATTAAAAAGCGATTTGCGGCATATCTTTTCAAGAGGTGAAGCATGGGTATAAGAAAAGAAATAATAATTTTAAACGGCGGGGGACATAAGGGCGTCGTGAAGGTCTACGGCGTTCCCGGGAAAGACGGATCCGCAAGGATAAATTGCGCGCTGGATTTCCGTCCGTCCGGAGCAAATCTGTATTTAATCGGAGACGATATCGCGGAAATCAAACTTAAAGATGTAAATTACGACGGTGAAGTTGCGTTTCGTGCAAGCTCCGATATAGGCTGCGTATTGCGCTCGAGCTCGCTCACTATGTTCGGCGGTAAGGGGGTCAAGAGCGAAATGCTTAAAAAAATCGATGACTATAATGCGGATAAGGCTCGCGCCTCCGCGCTCAAGCGGGAGGAGGAGACTGCCGTTGAGCAGGCTCGAGCTTTGAAGGAAGAGAAGGTCAAAGCCGAGCAAAACGTCGAATGTCAAACAGAGAGGAATGACAAGGGCAATACTACGTCTGATGCGAAAAGCGCGGGCAGGGAGCGCTTTGCGGACGTAGAAGCCAAAACCTATGCCAATCCGCTGGGCGAATGGACAAAGTATGACGGCAACAATTTTTATTATGCCATAAAGCCGCAGATAGACGAAATGTTTATCTGCTATCCGAAGGAGGAAACGCTATGCTCCGTAGTGCCCAACTCCGATTGGGTCAGGGTGGACGCGGAGGACGGCTATTACGTCGTCGGGCTGCTGTTTGACGCCGAGGAGCCTTCGTTTATATGCTACGGAGTGCCGCACGTATCGGCCGACGGCGGCGCGGACAGGCGCGCGCCTGCGGAGATCGAGAATATGTGCGTGTGGTTGCCCGTGAACGCCGACGGCTCAAAAACCGACGGTTATTGGGTCATTTATCAATCCGCCAAGACGGGCGAGATAATAAAATAAGTCTGCCGCTTGAATCGAGCGTGTATTTATGTTATGCTGAAATAAATTCGACTCGGGGGAGCGGAGCATGCCAAAGAAGAAGAAAATAATAATTGCCGTTTCGGCTGCGCTTGCGTTTATAATACTTGCAGTTTGCATTGCCGTCCCCTGCGTATACGAGAGCGGATTGCTCGGCGGCGCGCACCCTTTGAAGAGGGCAAAGGAAGGGCAGATACGCGTCGCGTGCGTGGGCGACAGCCTCACTTACGGCTACGGCATCTGGGGTTGGTCCAAAAACAACTATCCGACTCAACTCGGTAATAAGCTCGGCGACGGTTATTGCGTAAATAACTTCGGATATTCCGCGCGCACCGCGTCGTTCGAGGGAGACCGCCCCTATGTTGCCGACAGTTTATATAAAAAGAGCCTCGGGTTTGCGCCGCAAATCGTGATAATAATGCTTGGTTCAAACGATACAAAGCCCGTTAATTGGAGAGGGAAAGAGGCGTATAAGCGGGATTATCTCAAAATAATACAGAGTTATATTTCGCTTGACAGCGTGAAGCATGTGTGCGTTATGTCCCCGTCGCCCGTGTGGAATGTGAAGGGAAAGCCGCCGTATTCCATAAACGCAGATTTGATTGCGAACGACGTGCGCGAGACCGCAAAAGAGATTGCGGACGAATTGGGGCTTGCGCATATCGATCTATATGAAGTTTTTGAGGACAAGCCGCAGTTGTTCAAGGACGGCGCGCATCCAAACGCCGAAGGCGCGGCGTTGATCGCGGAGGCGGTCGCTTTGAGCTTTGGTAGATATAATATATAATACTTATAGGTTGAACTTATCAATATAATACAATATTTAGTGTCGGCGTTTGCGGGGACACACAAGTCGAAAAATATTTTTGTTTTTCTTTGTTTTTTGCAATAAATATCGTTGACAAGCAAGTTTGTTTTGTGGTAGTGTAATCAAGCGTATCCATGGGGATACGTCTGTTCCGTTGCGTCGCAACGGCAAAAAAAATGAAAGACACACACGGATAAGTGTAATATAGGAGGCTACAGTAAAAATGGCTGGGCAGAAAATCAGGATTAAACTCAAAGCTTATGATCACAACCTCATCGATGTCTCTGCGGAAAAAATCGTCGAGACCGTGAAGAAGACCGGCACAAAGGTTTCCGGACCTATTCCGCTTCCCACCGATAAGGAAATCATCACTATCTTGCGCGCTACGCACAAGTATAAGGACAGCCGCGAGCAATTCGAACTTCGCACGCACAAACGTTTGATCGACATCTACAATCCCACGAGCAAGACGATGGATTCTTTGATGAAATTGGATTTGCCCGCCGGCGTGGATATCTCGATAAAGCTTTAAATTAAAAATACATTGAGGAGGATGAACTTTACATGGATAAAGCAATCATCGGTACCAAATTGGGCATGAGCCAGATCTTCACTCCCGAAGGAAAGGTTATCCCCGTCACGGTGGTCGAGGCAGGTCCCTGCCCCGTCGTGCAAGTCAAGACCATGGAGAACGACGGTTATGAAGCCGTCCAGGTCGGCTTCGGCACCGTCAAGGAGACCAGAGTCAACAAGCCCGAGACAGGACATTTCAAGAAGGCGGGCGTTCCCGTCAAGAAGTATCTGCGCGAGCTCCGTCTTGCAAACAGCGCAAGCTATACGCTCGGTCAGGAAATCAAATGCGACGTTTTCGCAGAGGGCGATAAGGTCGACGTGACAGGCACCTCCAAGGGCCACGGATATTCCGGCGTCGTCCAGAGATGGAACAATCACATCGGTCCCAAGGCTCACGGCTCCGGCTATCACAGAGGCGTAGGTTCAATGGGCGCGTGCTCGTCCCCGTCGCGCGTGTTCAAAAACAAGCACATGGCAGGTCAATGGGGTCACGAGCAGGTGACGGTGCAAAATCTTGCCGTAGTGCGCGTAGACGTCAACAGAAATCTCTTGCTCGTCAAGGGTGCGGTTCCGGGTCCGCGCGGCGGCCTGGTCATCGTCAAAGAGTCCGTTAAGGGCTGATTGCGGAGGTAGAATATGAAACTGAACGTGTTGGATTTCACAGGTAAGCAAGTCGGCGACGTAGAAGTGAGCGATTCTGTCTTTGCGTGCGATTATAACGAGGCTCTTGTGCATCAGGTGGTTGTTGCGCAGCTCGCAAATAAACGTCAAGGCACGATGAGCGCTCTCACGAGAACGGAAGTTCGCGGCGGCGGCGCAAAGCCCTACCGTCAAAAGGGCACCGGTCGCGCCCGTCAAGGCTCTATCGTTGCTCCTCAATACGTAGGCGGCGGCGTTGTGTTTGCAAAGAAGCCCAGAGATTTCTCTCAAAAAGTCAACAAAAACATGAAGAAAGCGGCGTTCTGCTCGGCATTGTCCGAGAAGATCCGTCAAAACGAAGTCGTCGTTCTCGACAAATTCGCGCTTGAAGAGGTCAAGACGAAGCTTGTCGCAAAGGCGGCGAAGGCGCTCGCTCCGAGCGGTAAAGTCATGTTCGTTTTGGACGGTTATGACGAGAACGCTTTGCGCGCAAGCAAGAACATCCCCGATGTGAACGTTTGCGAAGCAAGGACGCTCAACGTTTACGATATCGTCGCGACGAAGAACATCGTGATAACCGTTGACGCAATCAAGCAGATCGAGGAGGCAGCATTATGACATCATACGACATTATAATCGAGCCTATTCTTTCGGAAAAGAGCTATGACGGCATCCCCGCAAAGAAATATACGTTTAAGGTCGCAAAGACCGCTACCAAGACTCAAATCAAGTCGGCAGTCGAGCAGATCTTCGGCGTGAAGGTCGCAAAGGTCAATACAGTCAATTACGACGGCAAGCTCAAGAGAATGGGCAGAAACGAGGGCAGACGTCCCGCGTATAAGAAAGCCTATGTCACCTTGACTGCCGACAGCAAGGCAATCGAGTTCTTCGAGAGCTTGGCATAAGAGAAAGGAGATTAGATATTATGGCTATAAAGAAATATAAACCTACTTCTCCTGCGCGTCGTTTTATGACGGTGTCCGCATATGAGGAAATCACTTCCACCACTCCGGAGCGTTCGCTTTTGGTGTCGCTCAACAAGACCGGCGGAAGAAACTCCATGGGCAGGATCACCGTGCGTCACATCGGCGGCGGCAACAGAAACAAGTACCGCATCATCGACTACAAGCGCAACAAGGACGGTATCCCCGCGAAGGTCGCCACAATAGAGTACGACCCCAACCGCTCGGCAAACATCGCTCTTTTGCACTATGCGGACGGCGAGAAGAGATACATTCTCGCGCCCTTGGGACTTAACGTCGGCGATGTGCTCGAAAGCGGAGCGGAAGCCGATATCAAGGTGGGCAACGCGCTTCCCCTGGCGGCTATACCCGTAGGTACCACTATCCACAACATCGAGATGCAGCCCGGCAACGGCGGCGTGATCGCGAGAGCGGCGGGCAATGCTGCGCAGCTCATGGCAAAAGAGGGCAAATACGCCATCGTGCGTATGCCCAGCGGCGAGATGAGATATATCCTCATCGGCTGCAGAGCGACTATCGGTCAGGTGGGGAACATCGACCATGAGATAGTGCGCGTCGGCAAGGCGGGCAAAACGCGTCATATGGGCGTGCGTCCGACCGTCCGCGGCGTTGTCATGAACCCCAACGACCACCCGCACGGCGGCGGCGAGGGCAAGTCTCCCGTGGGTATGCCTTCACCTGTCACACCCTGGGGCAAGCCTGCTCTCGGTTATAAGACAAGAAAGAAGAAAAATGCTTCAAATAAGTTTATCATCAAACGTGTGAACTAATCGGAGGAAAGAAATGAGTAGAAGTGTCAAAAAGGGTCCCTATGTCGAGGAGCGCCTTATGAACAGAATCAATGCTATGAATGCGTCGGGTGAACGTCAATCCGTGAAAACGTGGTCGAGAAGTTCAACGATCTTCCCCGAAATGGTCGGACACACGATTGCAGTACACAACGGCAAACAGCATGTGCCCGTGTATATCACGGAGGACATGGTGGGTTGCAAATTGGGCGAGTTTGCTCCTACGCGTACTTTCAGAGGACACGCGGGAGACAAGACCACCTCGAAAAGATAAAAGGAGGAGTTTATGGCGACAAGAAGTAAACAAAAGGCTTTGAAACGTCAAAGAGAAGCCGATACGAGACCTTGCGCAACTGCCAAGTACGTCAGAATTTCTCCGTACAAAGTGAGAATAGTGCTTGACATTATCAAGGGCAAGTCCGTCACGGAAGCGATCGCTATCCTTGAAAACACGCCCAAAGCCGCAAGCGAAGTGCTTGTCAAATTGGTGAACAGCGCCGCCGCAAACGCGGAGAACAATCAAAATCTTGCAAGAAACGACCTGTTTGTTGCAGAGTGCTTTGCAAACGAAGGACCGACCTTGAAGCGTATTCAGGCTGTTTCCAAGGGCAGAGCATACCGCATCAATAAGAGAACGAGCCACGTCACCGTGATACTCGACTCTGTCAGGGCTTAAGGAGGTACAGAATGGGACAGAAAGTAGACCCGAACGGACTTCGTACAGGCGTCATCAAACCGTGGAATTCCACTTGGTACGCGGATAAGGCGCATTTTGCAGACAACATCGTCGAGGACAGCAAGGTTCGCAAGTTCATCAAAAAGAAATATTACGACAACGCGATTTCCAAGATAACTATAGAGAGAGCGGCGGATAAATTCGTGGTGGGTATTTATACCTCCCGTCCGGCAACGCTTATCGGCAAAGCCGGCGCAGGCGTGGAGCAGATAAAGAACGAGGTTGAAGCGCTTCTCGGCAAGACCGAAAAGAAGGTCAGCATCAACATCATGGAAGTCAAGCAATCCGACGCCGACGCGCAGCTTGTCGCGGAGTATATCGCAAAGCAGCTTGAGGGCAGAGCGTCCTTCCGCCGCACTATGAAGCAAGCTATGTCAAAGGCGATGAAGTCGGGCGCAAAGGGCATCAAGACCATGGTCAGCGGCCGTCTCGACGGCGCGGAAATCGCAAGAAGCGAGCAATATCGCGAGGGCTCAATTCCTCTTCAGACGTTGCGCGCGAACATTGACTACGGCGTGGCGACCGCTCATACGACGTTTGGCGCCATCGGCGTGAAATGTTGGATATACAAGGGCGAAGTGCTCGGCAAAAATCCACTTGAAGGAGGAAACCAATAATGTTAATGCCAAAACGCGTCAAGAGACGCCGTCAAATGCGTGGCAGAATGAAGGGTAAAGCGACCAAGGGCAATATCGTCGCATACGGCGAGTTCGGTCTTGTGGCGCAGGAGCCGGGCTGGATCACCTCCAACCAGATAGAAGCGGCGCGTGTCGCAATGACGAGATATATCCGCCGCGGCGGAAAGGTATGGGTGGATATCTTCCCCCACAAGCCCGTGACGAAGAAGCCCGCCGAGACCCGTATGGGCTCCGGTAAAGGTTCTCCGGAATATTGGGTAGCGGTAGTTAAACCCGGTCGTGTGATGTTTGAGATCGCAGGTATCGATGAAGCAGTAGCAAAAGAGGCGTTGCGTCTTGCAGCCAACAAGCTTCCCGTCAAGTGCAAGTTTGTCAGAGCGGAAGAGACGCGCGACGTCGAAGGCGGTGAACAATGAAATCGAAGCAGGTTTTTGAAATGACAGATAAGGAATTGCAGGACAAGCTCAACGAGCTCAAGTCCGAATTGTTTTTCCTTCGCTTTAAGAATGCCACCAATCAGTTGACCAACCCCAAAGAGTTGACGGAAAAGAGGCACGATATAGCTCGCGTAAAGACCGTCATCCGCCAAAGAGAACTTGCCCGTGCGAAAAAAGGCGAGGCAAAGGGCTAATCGGAGGATAATATGGAAGAAAGAAATTTGAGAAAAGAAAGAGTGGGAATAGTCGTAAGCGACAAGATGGACAAGACCATTGTTGTCGCCATAAGCGAGCGCGTCAAGCATCCCCTCTACAAGAAGATAGTCAGCCGCACCAAGAAGTTTAAAGCGCATGACGAAAACAACGCATGCGGTATAGGCGACAAGGTGCTTATCGCAGAGACCCGTCCGCTTTCCAAGGACAAGTGCTGGAGACTCGTTGAAATAATCGAGAAGGCCAAGTAAGAGGAGGAGTGCTATGATTCAACCATTGAGTTGGCTTAAGGTCGCCGATAACAGCGGCGCCAAAGAAATTATGTGTATCAGAGTCTTGGGCGGCTCTTTCAGAAGAAGCGGAAACATCGGCGACGTTATCGTCGCGTCCGTCAAGTCGGCTATCCCCGGCGGCAAGGTGAAGAAGGGCGACGTCGTGAAGGCGGTCATCGTGCGCACGCAGTTCGGTATTCAGCGCGAGGACGGCAGTTACATCAAGTTCGACGACAACGCGGCTGTCATCATCGACAACCAAAAGCAACCCCAAGGCACCCGTATCTTCGGGCCTATCGCGAGAGAATTGCGTGAAAAGGATTATATGAAGATAATCTCGCTTGCGCCGGAAGTGCTGTAAGGAGGAGGAAAACTATTATGGCTAATTCGAGTGTGAAAAAGGGCGATAACGTGATGGTCATCACCGGCAAGGATAAGGGCAAGGTCGGCAAAGTGCTTAAGGTCGATACCGACGCCAACAGGATCTACGTCGAGGGCATCAATATCGTATCGAGAAGCAAAAAGCCGAGAAACGCGCAGGATCAAGGCGGCATCATCAAGAGAGAGGGCACTATCGACGTTTCCAACGTCATGCACGTCTGCTCCTCTTGCGGAGACGTCGTCAGAGTCAAGCACGAGGTGAAAGAGGTCAACGGAAAGAACAAGTCCGTGCGCGTCTGCCCCAAGTGCGGAGCAGGTCTCGACGAGAAAAAGACGTCCGCCAAGAAAGCAGCGAAGAAGGCGGCAAAGAAAAAGGTAGAAAAGTCCGAGGAAAACAAGGGCTGAATAAATCGGAGGTAATATCGTGGCAGATAAGAAAAATCAGGTTGCTAAAGCACCTGCAACCGATAAGAATGCTGGTAATGCTGAAAGATATCGCATGAGAAAGCAGTACGCCGAGGAGGTTGTGCCGGCTCTCATCAAACGCTTTGGCTACAAGAACATCAACGAGGTGCCGCGTCTTGAAAAGATCGTCCTCAATATGGGTCTTGGCGACTGTAAAGACAACAGCAAATCCCTGCAGCTCGCAGTGGAGGAGCTGAAGCTGATCGCAGGTCAAAAGCCGGTTATCACGACAGCAAAGAAATCAGTCGCAAACTTCAAGGTGAGAGAGGGTATGAACGTCGGCGCAAAGGTCACGCTTCGCGGCAACAGAATGTTCGACTTTTTGGACAAGTTCATATCGGTCGCCCTTCCCAGAGTCCGTGACTTCCGCGGCATATCCGCAAAGTCTTTCGACGGCAGAGGTAATTACGCAACGGGCGTCAAGGAACAGCTGATCTTCCCCGAAATCGACTACAGCAAGGTCGAGAAGGTGCGCGGATTTGACATTTGTATCGTGACGACGGCAAAGACGGATGAAGAGGCAAGAGAGCTTTTGAAGCTTCTCGGCATGCCTTTCGCCAAGTAAGGAGTGTAGATTATGGCCAAAACAGCAATGAAAATAAAACAACAAAGGCCGCAAAAGTATTCGACGCGCGAGTATACGCGCTGCCGTATCTGCGGTCGTCCGCACGCCGTGCTCAAAAAGTACGGTATATGCAGAGTTTGCTTCCGCAATCTCGCCTACAAGGGTGAAATTCCGGGCGTGAAGAAAGCAAGTTGGTAAGAGGAGGCGCGAAAAATGACTGACCCAATCGCAGATATGCTAACAAGAATCAGAAACGCTTTGACTGCCAAGCACGCCACCGTCGAGGTGCCGGCGAGCAAAATCAAGGTTGCTATTGCGGAAATTCTGACCAAAGAGGGCTATATCAAGGGATATGAAATCGTGGAAAACGAGGTGCAAAACACCATCAATATCACTTTGAAGTACGCGCCCAACAAGAACCAAAAAGTAGTCACGGGACTCAAAAGAGTTTCGACACCCGGCTTGCGCGTTTATGCCGGCGTGGATAACCTTCCCAAGGTGTTGGGAGGAATGGGTATCGCCATTCTTTCCACCTCGAAGGGCATCCTCACCGACAAAGAGGCGAGAGCGCAACACATCGGCGGCGAAGTGCTTGCCTATGTCTGGTAAGGAGGTAGAGTTATGTCGAGAATTGGCAGAGCCCCTATCGCACTTCCCGCCGGGGTTACATTTGAAAACAAGGACAACGTAGTCACCGTGAGCGGACCTTTGGGCACTCTCACGCAGACGGTGGATAAGTCGATCGACGTGGTGCTCGAGGACGGACACATCCTTTGCAAGCGTCACTCCGACGACAAGGATCACCGCGCGCTTCACGGTTTGTACCGCGCGCTCATCCACAATATGGTCGTGGGCGTCACGAAGGGCTTTGAAAAATCGCTTATCGTCGCCGGCGTCGGCTATAAGGTGACTTTGAACGGCAACAACAAGCTTGTGTTGAGCATAGGCTTTTCTCACACGATCGACGTAGTGGCTCCCGCGGGCATCACTTTTGCTCAACCGCAGCCCTTGGAGATAGTGGTAAAAGGCATCGACCGTCAGCTTGTCGGACAGGTTGCGGCGACTATCAAGGCGTATAAGCCCGTTGAGCCGTATCACAACTACGGCATCCACTATAAGGATGAGGTCGTTGTCAAGAAAGTCGGCAAGAGAGCCACGAAGTAATGAGGTGAGAATATGATAAGCAAGAAAGATAAAAATCAGGACAGAGTTATCCGTCACGCGAGAGTGAGAAAAAAAGTCAGCGGCACTGCCGAAAGACCCCGTCTTTGCGTGTACAGAAGCACAAACCATATCTATGCTCAAGTCATTGACGACGTGAAAGGCGCGACTCTTTGCTCTGCGTCCACGCTGTCCAAGGAAGTCGCTTCCCGGCTTGCGGACGTCACGAAGACCGAAGCTTCAAAGCTCGTCGGCGCGGCTGTCGCAAAGAAGGCGTTGGAGCTTGGCATCAAGCAGGTCGTGTTTGACAGAGGCGGTTATCTTTATACGGGCAGAGTACAGGCCTTGGCGGACGGCGCAAGAGAAGCCGGTCTTGAGTTTTAAGGAGGAATTATGGCAGACAATCGCGATAGAAGAAACGATAGAAACAGAGAAGAAAGCGACGGCTTGACAAGTAAACTCATTTCTCTCAACCGCGTCACAAAGACGGTCAAGGGCGGCAAGAATATGCGTTTTTCCGCTTTGGTGGTCGTAGGCGACGGCAAGGGCAAAGTCGGACTCGGAATGGGTAAGGCTGCGGAGGTCCCCGAAGCGATCGAGAAGGCGAGTCAGGCTGCAAGACGCAACGTCGAGGCGATTTCTCTGAAGGACAACACTATTCCTCATGCGACGACGGGCAAATTCGGACGCGGACAGGTGCTCCTGCTCCCCGCCGAAGAAGGTACCGGAGTTATTGCGGGCGGCGCGGTGCGCGTTGTGCTCGAGACGGCGGGCGTGAAGGATATCAGAACGAAGTCTCTCGGTTCAAACAACCCGATAAACAGTGCGAAAGCGACGATCGAAGGTTTGCGCAGCTTGCGTAATGCTGATGAGATAGCCGCGTTGCGCGGCGTTGAAGTCGTGGTCGACTGATAGGAGGATACATTTATGGCTACCAAGAAAGCAGTTGCTGAAGAGAAGAAGATAAACGTCACCCTTGTCAGGAGTGCGTACGGCATCCTCAAAAATCAAAAGGCCAATCTCGAGGCGCTGGGATTGCACAAAATCGGTCAGACAAAGACTTTTGTCGACAACGCTTGCGTAAGAGGCAAGATCGCAAAGGTTTCTCACCTCGTCAAGGTGGAAGAAATTTGAGGAGGAATGATCCATGAATATTCAAGACATAAAACCCGCAGAGGGCGCAAAAACCAATACCAAGAGAGTCGGTCGCGGCATCGGTTCGGGTACGGGCAAAACGTCCACTCGCGGACATAAAGGTCAATGGGCAAGAAGCGGCGGCGGCGTTCGCCCCAACTTTGAAGGCGGTCAAATGCCTATGACCAGACGTCTTCCCAAAATCGGCTTCAACAACAAGAGATTTGCCCACGTCTATAACGCGGTCAATATCGAGGTGTTCAACAGATTTAACGACGGAGACGTTGTGGGAATTGATGAACTTATTGCAAGCGGCATAATCAAAAAGTCCGAAAGCTACGGGCTTAAAGTTATGGGCAACGGCGAGCTCGAGAAGAAGCTCACCGTCAAAGCAAACAAATTCACCGCATCTGCAATTCAAAAAATCGAAAAGGCAGGCGGCACGGCAGAGGTGCTATAATGTTTGAAACGCTCAAAAACGCATTCAAGACGAAAGAAATCAGGATGAAGATATTCTTCACCCTGGCTCTTATTCTCGTCTATCGTATAGGTTGCTATATCCCGATACCCACTCTGTCCGCTTCGGCGATAGAGGGCGTTTTCGGGAACAGCGTCGACTTTTTCAACGTGCTCGGGGCAATCACCGGCGGCTCCATGTCGCAAGCGACTTTGTTTTCGCTCGGCATACTGCCGTTTATCAACTCCTTCATCATCATGCAGCTGTTGACGTTGATAATACCCGCGCTTGAGAGAATGTCCAAGGAGGGCGAAGAGGGCAGAAGAAAAATCACGCAGATCACCAGAATCGTCGCCATCGTTTTGGCAATCATTCAGGCGATCGGCATCGTGATCATGCTCAACACCGCAAACAGCTCGGGCGTGAGCGCGATAAGACCTATATTCGACTTTGAAAGAGGTCAAACCCCGATACTGACAATGGCGTTGACAATCGTCATTATGGTGGGCGGCAGTACGATGGTAATGTGGTTGAGCGAAAGAATAACCGAATACGGCATCGGCAACGGCACTTCGATCATCATCTTTATCGGCATACTTTCGACCGCGGGCACAAGCATTGCCGGCGCGTTGAAGCAGGTCGGCAACAATTGGACATATATCTGGAATATCCTCGGTTACATTCTGTTTGTCGTCGCGGTGCTCGTGTTTATCGTCTTTATCGACGGCGCGGAGAGAAGGATCGCGGTGCAGTACTCCAAGCAGGTCAAGGGCAACAAGATGTACGGCGGTCAAACCACGTATATTCCGATCCGCGTCAACGGAAGCGGCGTTATGCCTATAATTTTCGCCTCATCCTTGCTCATGTTCCCGCAGATGATAATACAACTGTTTTTCAGCGATACGAACGCGGCGGGATGGTATGCGAGATATATGGGCACCGGTACGCCGGTTTATTATGTTCTGCTTGCGTTGTTGATTTTGGGCTTCTCGTATTTCTACGCTCAAATTCAGTTCAATCCGGAGGACGTCTCCAAAAACATACAGCAGTACGGCGGATTTATTCCCGGTATAAGAGCGGGCAAACCCACAAGCGACTTCCTGCGGAAGATAAACAACCGCATCACGCTGTTCGGCGCGGTATTCCTTATGATCATCGCATTGGTGCCTACGTTCATATTCCTGGCGCTGTCGGGTCATTACAGCAACTATGATTTGGGCTTTGCAAACTCCTTCTCCGCTACGGGACTTCTGATCGTCGTGTCCGTTGCGCTGGAGCTCAACAAGCAGCTCGAGTCGCAAATCATGATGAAGCACTACAAGGGCTTCCTCAAATAATAAAAACGTCGAAAGGCACAAATCGCTTTGCGATCGGTTGCCTTTTCGGCTGAAAAGTGATAAAATCAACCGATATGAAAAACATTATTCTTTTGGGCGCTCCCGGCGCAGGAAAAGGTACTCAAGCCGCTTTGATTTGCGAGGAATTTAACGTTCCGCATATCTCGACGGGCGACATCTTGAGGCGCAATATAAAAGAAGGCACTCCGCTCGGCAAAAAAGCCAAGGAGTTTATAGACGCGGGCGCGCTTGTTCCCGACGAGGTCGTTATAGGGCTTGTCGAGGACAGACTGTCGCAGGACGATTGCAAAAACGGATATGTTTTGGACGGCTTCCCCCGCACCATCCCCCAAGCCGAGGCGTTGGACAAGGTCGCGAAGATCGACATGGCTATCAATATAGACGTTCCGTTCGATATGATAGTTTCAAGGCTCGGCGGCAGAAGAGTATGCGTATGCGGCGAGACCTATCACGTTTCTACGCTTAACGGCGAGACAAAGTGCAAGCGTTGCGGCAAAGAGTTGTTTATCCGCGACGACGACAGACCGGAGACCGTTCAGAACAGGCTGAAGGTGTATCAGGAGCAAACTCAACCGCTCATCGACTATTACGGCGCGCAAGGTAAGGTTGTAGACATTCCCGCGACAGGCAGCATACAGGATATCTTCGAGGATGTGAAAAAGGTGCTAGCATGATATATATCAAAAGCCCGACCGAAATCGACTGTATGCGAAGATCCGGCGAAATTTTGCGCGATTGTCTACTGTTTTTGGAGGAACGCGTCAAGCCGGGCGTGAGCACAAAGAGATTGGACGAGTTTGCGCACGATTATATTGTCAGGCACGGCTGTAAGCCTTCGTTTTTGGGATACGGCGGCTTCCCTGGAAGCATATGCGCATCCGTCGACGAGGTTGTAGTACACGGCTTTCCCTCTGAAAAGAGATTGGAAGAGGGACAGATCATCGGCGTAGATTGCGGTCTTATATTCAAGGGCTGGCAGGCGGACGCGGCGAGGACGTTTCTCGTCGGCGAGGTCGGCGAAGAAAAAAAGCTGCTTGTGGACACGACGAGAGAGAGCTTTTTCAAAGGCGTCGAACAGTTTAAGGCAGGCAACAGGCTCGGTGATATATCCAACGCCATACAGCGGCACTGCGAGCAGCGCGGATACGGCGTGGTGCGAAGCATGGTCGGTCACGGTATCGGCAGAGAAATGCATGAAGACCCTCCCGTGCCCAATTTCGGCAAAGCGGGGCATGGACCAAAGCTGCAGGTCGGCATGGTGCTTGCGATCGAGCCGATGATAAATATGGGAACGTGGCAGACTCTCGAGGACGGGTGGAAATGCGTGACGCTGGACGGCAAACCGTCCGCGCATTATGAGAACACCGTGGCCTTGACGGAGAACGGCGCGGAGATATTGACATTGTGATATGGAAGTAGGTCAGATAGTTTATTCTAAAGCCGGCCGCGACAGCGGGAAATATTACGCTGTGATAGAGGTCGTCGGCGAGGACAGAGTGCGCATAGCGGACGGATGTACACGGCGCATAAAAGGCGCAAAACTGAAAAATATAAAGCATTTGCAATCGGACGGGGATATGCTTGCCAAGATTGCGGATAAGCTTAAAAACGGACAGCAGGTTTTTGACGCAGAGCTTTACAGCGCGCTCCGTTTTTACAATGAAAATAAAGAATAAGGAAGGTTCTATGTCAAAGGAAGACGTAATCGAAACCGAAGGTAAAGTAGTTGAAGTATTGCCCAAAACTCTCTTCAGAGTGGTCCTCAACAACGGACATGAAATTGTGGCGTATCTCGGCGGAAAACTGCGTGTAAACAACATTAGAATCCTCGAAGGCGACAAGGTCAAGATTGAGATGTCGCCATACGACCTCACAAAGGGCAGAATAATCTACCGCAATAAGTAAGGTCAACAAAATAAGGACTTAACGGAGGTAAACTATGAAAGTCAGACCAAGTGTAAAGCCTATGTGCGATAAGTGCAAAGTTATCAAAAGAAACGGCAGAGTTATGGTCATCTGCTCAAAGTATCCCAACCACAAACAGCGTCAGGGCTGATCGGCGCTGTCGAAGCCTTTCGCTGTGCGGAAGGTCGAATTCGGCAAATAGCGTAGGGCGGCTGGTCGTCTCATTCCACATACGGGCGACTACCTATGCGTGGCATATATAAAATATATTTTTATACTTATTCGGAGGTAAAAAATGGCAAGAATCGCCGGCGTGGATCTTCCGCGCGACAAGAGAGTTGAATACGGCTTGACCTATATTTACGGTATCGGTCTTTCTACGTCTCAAAAAATCCTGCAAACGACAGGGATCAACCCCGACATCCGCGTCAAGGACTTGACGGAGGAGCAGGTGAGTCTTATCCGTGACTACATCGAAAAAAATCTGCACGTCGAAGGCGACCTTAAACGCGAAGTCGGTCTCAATATCAAGAGATTGATGGAAATAGGCTGCTATCGCGGCGTACGTCACAGAAAGGGTCTTCCCGTACGCGGTCAAAACACAAAACAAAACGCCCGTACGAGAAAGGGTCCCAAGCGCGCTGTCAGCCGCAAGAAATAAGGAGGCTCGATTATGGCAGGTATTGCAAGAAAAGCTATCAAGAAAAGAAAGGATATTAAGCGCGTTGAAAAAGGGCAGGTGCACATCCACGCTTCTTTCAACAACACCATCGTCACCATCACCGATATGAACGGAAACGCAGTGTCTTGGTCTTCCGCAGGCAAGCTCAAATTGCGCGGCAGCCGTAAGTCCACGCCGTTTGCGGCTCAAATGGTGAGCGAGGACGCAGCAAAGGTCGCATACGATCAAGGTATGAGAACCGTAGAGGTCTATGTCAAGGGACCGGGACAGGGCAGAGAGTCCGCGATCCGCGCTCTCGGCAATATCGGTATGGAAGTCACGCTCATTCAGGACGTGTCCCCCGTGCCCCACAACGGATGCCGTCCCCCCAAGGCGAGAAGACTGTAATAGGAGGATAAGAAAATGGCTAAATATACAGGTCCCGATTGCCGTTTGTGCAGACGCGAAGGTTGCAAACTCTATTTGAAGGGCGAGAAGTGCAACAGCACCAAGTGCCCCATTTTGACGAAGTTCGCACCTCCCGGAGATCACGGCAAGAGCAGAAAGAAGGCAAGCGGTTATTCCGTGCAGCTTCGCGAGAAGCAAAAAACGAAGCGCTATTACGGCGTCACAGAGAAGCAATTCAAGATGTACTATGACAGAGCGTCCGAAATGCGCGGCGTCACGGGCGAGAATATGCTTATGCTTATCGAAAGACGTCTCGACAACGTCGTGTACCGTCTCGGCATGGGCGCTTCGAGAGCTATGGCGCGTCAGATCGTCAACCACGGACACATCACCGTCAACGGCAAATCTGTTGATATCCCGTCTTATATCGTGAAGGTAGGCGACGTCATTTCCGTCAAGGAAAGCAAGAAGGACAACGCGATGTGGACAGCCGTCAAAGAGGTCAAAAATCTTTCTCTCGTCAAGTGGCTGACTTTCGACAACGCGACTTTGACGGGCACCGTTGTGGCGCTTCCCGAAAGAGCGGACATCGATATCGATATCAAAGAGCACCTCATCGTCGAGTTGTACTCGAAATAATCTGATTGGAGGATAACGGTTATGATGGAGATTAAAAGTCCAAAGATAACATTCGAGGAAAACGAAAGCAAAAATTATGCCAAATTCGTGGTGGAGCCGCTTGAGCGCGGGTTCGGCACGACGATCGGCAACAGCTTGCGTCGTATTCTTCTTTCTGCGCTTCCGGGTGCGGCGGCAGTCGGCATCAAGATTGCAGGGGTTGAACATGAGTTCTCCACCATCAAGGGAGTAAAGGAGGAAGTGACGGAAATCATCCTCAACCTCAAGACAGTCAGATTTAAGGCTGTGAGCAGCTTGGAAAAGGCGGGCAGACAGCAATGTCGTTTGCATGCCAACGCAGTGGGAACGGTCACCGCGGGCGATATAGATTGCGCCGTCGGCATCGAGGTCATGAATCCGTCGCAGGTCATTTGCACATTGGACGAGGGCGCAGAGATAGATATGACCATCTATGTCAAGTGCGGCAGAGGTTATGTGGCGGCGGCTCAAAACAAAGAGACGCTGGAGTCCATCGGATACATTCCGATCGATTCTATCTATACGCCTGTGCTCAAAGCCAATTATACGGTTGAGAACACCCGCGTCGAGCAGAGCATAGACTTTGACAAGCTCACGCTCGAAGTGACTACGGACGGCACTACTTCCGCCAAAGAAATCACTTCGCTTGCAGCAAAAATAATGAACGACCATGTCAAACTGTTTGTCGACCTCGTCGACGACATGGCGGAGAAAGCGATTCTCGTAGAGCCGCAGGCGGACAGCAAGGTCAAGGTGCTGGAAATGTCCGTTGAGGATCTTGATTTGTCCGTGCGCTCGTATAACTGCTTGAAGCGCGCCAATATTCATACCGTGGACGACCTCACAAGACGTACCGAGGACGATATGCTCAAGGTGAGAAATCTCGGAAAGAAATCACTCGAGGAGGTCGTCAAAAAATTGGAAGACCTCGGCTTGGGCTTGAAAACGCAAGAGGATTAAGGAGGATATTATGCCGAAAAAATTAGGAAAACGCACAGACCAGAGAATGGCGATGCTCAAAAATCAGGTTTCCGAGCTCCTGTGGTACGGCGAGATCGAAACGACCGTCGACCGCGCAAAGGCGGTGAGAAGCCTTGCCGAGAAGTATATAACGATCGCAATGAGAGCTTATAAGGACGACGTGAAGGTGACAAAAACCGTCACCAACACCAATGCAAAGGGCGAGAAATCCCAAGCGACGGTGGAATTCACAAACGACGGTCCTCAAAAGCTGACGGCACGTCGCAGACTTATGGCGGAGCTTGTCGACCTCAAGGAAATCAAGGGCGAGAAGGAGTCCAAGGCGGCTTTCAGAGCACGCATCAAGGACACGAAGCATCCTTTGATCGAGAAGATGTTCAAGGAGTACGCACCCAAGTACGACGCGCGTAAGGAGCAGCTTGGACAGGGCGGCGGTTATACGCAGATACTTAAGACCGGCAACCGTCGCGGCGACGCGGCAGAGACTTGCATCTTGAGATTGATCTGATCAAACCAAATAATAAAACAGCGCTCGTATAAGCGCTGTTTTTATTTGGCAAATTATATTTATTCGGATATTCCGTCCGTCAAATCATCAAAAGCTATATCGAGCGTCCTCTCGATCGCGATGATGGTATAAAGAGTGGACTCCACGCGGTTGCATTCCCATTCGCTCACTCGCTGCTGTGAAGTTCCGATGGCTTTTGCAAACGCCGCCTGACTGTATCCGCACGCAATGCGTTCCTTTTTCAAATTTTCGCCGAATGAAGCCATATTCACCTCACAGTTTGTTATCATTAAGGAGATTACAAATGAACTGTAAACTGCATTCGGAAAACCGCCGTACTGAACTGCGCCAAATGCGGCGCGGGCGCGTGCGAAAAATGCGCAAAACAGACGGAAAGCACGGGGGATTATTGCGTGAAATGCGCATATGACGAGACCGTGAAGGACATTGCGTTCGACGAGGAATTGAGAGCGTCATACAAGCGGAGCAATGCTATATTGCTCACGGTATGGATAATCGGCGTATTGCTGTTTATCCCTGGCGTGATCGTTATTGCGGTGACCAATAATATGATCGGACTTATGCTTCTGCTTGCGGGTGTTTGTATAAGCGGCGTGCCTACGGCGATACAGTATTGGAAAAAGGGTGCGGAGGCGCATCGCGAATACGAAGACAGATTCGGCGAAACCTACCACGTCAGCGGAAACGGCGTATATAAAGAACAGGCCGGGGTTTCAGATTTGGATTTGCGTTTTTGGGACTGTTTCTCGGCTTGATGCTGGACCCAGGTATAATAATGAAAAATAAAAAATGCATAGACGAAATTGACGAGGAATTGAGCCAAATTAAACCAATAAAAGCCAATCTTGCCAAATTTTATAATGCAAACGTGCATAAAAAATAGATATTAAATGAAAAAGCGTTGCGATGCAACGCTTTTATTATTTTTTAGGTTTTTCCCAGAGATTGTTTCTCTCCGGATTATATATTGCGCCGAGCATGCGGTCCTTTGCAAACGGGACGTCCTTGCATATGCTTTTAATAAGCTCCTTGACGTATTCGCGCTTTGTAGCTTTGTTAGCGGGGCACGGATTGTGGACGAGCGGCATAGAAAGCCGCTCAACCGCGCTTTTTATGTCGCATTCTTCTATATATATGAGAGGACGTATCAATGAAACGCCCGATTGATCCATATACGCCGTGGGAGAGAAGCATGAAAATCTGCCCTCGTAAAGCAGAGACATCAGCATAGTTTCCGCAACGTCGTCGGCATTGTGACCGAGCGCGAGCTTGCCGCCGCCCAATTCGTTTATTTTGCCGTTGAGCGCGCCTCTTCGCATTTTCGCGCACAGCGAGCAGGGATTGCTTTCCTTGCGCGCGTCAAATATTATCTCTGCAATATCGGTTTTGACAATATGATGCGGCACTCCGATCGCGGCGCAGCTTGCCGAAAGGGCGGACATTTCTTCCTTGCTCGTATCCTTTAGCCCCATATCTACCGTGATCGCTTCGAGCGCAAAGCTTTGCGGAGAAAATTTTTTGTATGCGGCGAGCGCGTTGAGAAGCAATACGCTGTCTTTTCCGCCCGAAAGCCCCACGTATATTTTGTCTCCTTCCGCTATCATGTCGTAATCTTGTATAGCGCGTCTCATTGCGCCGAGAATTTTTTGCATTTTTTCTCCGAAATATAATAGATTTATATAGATTGAATTATACTTAACGGCACGCGCTAATGCAAGTGTAATAAGGCAATTAGCCTTGACATAATTTTTTGAGTCCTCTATACTTGATTGCATAAGGTCAAGTTGCACTTCGTCGCATGCAGGCAAAAGGAATATCGCATGAATGAAATAATTACGTTTTTTCGCTCAATAATCGACAACGACTATCTTTTGTTGTATGTCATATCGATTATTCCCATTATAGAATTGAGAGGGGCGATTTTGTTTATGCCTGCCATGTTCAGCAGCTTGCAGGAGATGATCGCGGGTATGTTTTGCTGCGTAGCGGGATCCACGACCGTGATTTTGCCTTTGATATTGCTTGTGCGCCCGCTTATTCGCCGCATGAAACGGTCAAAATGGTTTTCAAAGATAGCCAAAAATATGGAAGCGTCGCTTGCGGACAGAGCGCAGTCGGCGTATAGTGAAGAGGATGAACTGCGAAAATCGCGCGAAATCGGCAAAAAAGGCAAAAAACGGCGCAGACCTTTGACTGCGGATACCAAAAAGTTTTTGGGATTATTTGCTTTTGTGGCTGTGCCGTTGCCGATGACGGGCGCTTGGACAGGCTCTTGCATAGGCAGTTTTTTGGACTTTCCTGTCTGGAAGGCGGCGTTAGCAGTGTTTTTCGGCAATATCGTGGCGGGTTCTATACTCACGGTAATAGCTTACTTCCTGCCGGACGAATATGCGGATTTGTTTTTGTACGGCTTTGTTATTCTTGCGATCGTTTTGGCCATCACGCTTTATTTTACGCGTTCCAAACGTATGGAAAGGAAGAGGGAAGCGGAGCTTGCCAAATATGCAGATAAAAACGAATACGAGCTGGAGCTTTTGAAAAAGGAAGCGGATGAAAACGGCGATATGCTTATCAAAAGAGAGTATGTGGACGAAAACGGCGATAAACATATCATCATCGGCAGAGACAGCAATAAAAACCGTCGCGCGATAGACGATGATGACGTAATTTAAAAATCATATAATAAAAACCGCTTGCGTATGGCAAGCGGTTTTTTGATTTCTTTAGGCTTTGTTGTTGCAGCCGAGCACGTCGACGATCTTGTGCTTGACGACCTGTTTGACCGCCTCTCTCGCCGGCCCGAGGTACTGTCTGGGGTCGAAGTGCGAGGGATTGAGGGCAAAGTGCTCGCGGATCGCGCCTGTGACCGCAAGACGCAAGTCGCTGTCGATGTTTATTTTGCAAACCGCCATAGAAGCCGCTTTGCGAAGCATGTCCTCCGGCACGCCCTGCGCGCCCGGCATACTGCCGCCGTATTGGTTGACGATCTTCACAAGCTCTTGAGGGACGGAGGACGCGCCGTGAAGCACTATCGGGAAGCCTGGCAAACGGTTGCCGACTTCTTCGAGAATATCGAAGCGCAGCTGCGCCTGTCCTTTGAACTTGTATGCGCCGTGCGAGGTGCCTATCGCAATGGCAAGCGAGTCTACGCCGGTTTTGGAAACGAATTCCTGCACTTGATCGGGGTCGGTAAACGCGGCGTCCTTTGCCGCAACGTTTACGGCGTCCTCGATGCCCGCAAGTTTGCCGAGCTCCGCCTCGACGACCACGCCGTGATCATGGGCGTATTCGACGACCTGTTTGGTGATGTTGATATTTTCCGCAAACGGATGCGCGCTTGCATCGATCATGACGGATGTGAACCCGTTGTCTACGCAGTCCTTGCAAAGCGCAAAGCTGTCGCCGTGGTCGAGGTGAAGGCAGATGGGAAGTCCGCTCGTCTCAACGGCTGCTTCCACCATCTTGGTGAGATAAGTGGTGTTTGCGTATTTCCTTGCGCCTGCCGAAACTTGCAGTATGAGGGGGGCGTTTTCCTCCTTCGCCGCTTCAACGATACCCTGTATGATCTCCATATTGTTGACGTTGAAAGCGCCGATAGCATAGCCGCCCGCATAAGCTTTTTTGAACATTTCTGTTGATGTAACCAATGGCATAATATGTTGCCTCCATAGTTATTTTCATAAAGTATTATACAACCGTACCGAAAAAAATACAACCGTTTGCAATACAATTTCAATGCTTGAGAACCGCCCGCGCGCCTTGCACATAGTCCGCAGGATAACGAGCGTAGCCTATAAATCTGTCGAAAACCCGTTTATCCCGGAGCATATCGTTTTAGAGGCGCGTGTCGCCATGCAATTTTTTTGCAAAAAGCCCAAATAAATTTGACGAAATTCGTTTGATTTGATAGAAATATTTGCATTGCGCGCAGCCTTTCGTATAGTTGAAATTTTGTATAAATATTCATTCGGGTATGCGTTTACAGATAATGGATAATATGCTAAAATAATACGGTCGCGACGTCGTCGGGGCAAGAGGTGAAATATGATTGCTGACCAAAGACAGAAAAAATTGGCGGAGCTGCTTGCGGGCTATTCAGTAAAAGTGAGCAAGGGCGATAAGGTATGGATCGACGTCATCGGAGATTGCGGAACTTTGCCGCAATGCTTGGTGCGCGAGGTTTATAAGCGCGGAGGCATGCCCTTCGTCAATATTATCGACAAGAGAATACTGCGTGAGGTGCTTTGCGGCGCGTCGACTGAAATGCTCGATATATGGGCGCAAAGAGACGCCGATTTTATGGACAAGATGGATTGCTATATCGGCGTGCGCGGCGATGTCAACAGCTATGAATTGAGCGACGTCCCTCAAAGTAATATGCGCGAATACGAGAGACGGTACGGCGAGCCCGTGCACAGTCAAAGGCGCGTCGCACATACGAGATGGGTGATATTGCGATATCCCACTACGGGCATGAGCCAACTCGCGGGAATGTCTACCGAAGCGTTTGAGAATTATTATTTCGACGTATGCTGTTTGGATTACGAAAAAATGTCAAATGCGATGGAACCGCTTGTTAAACTGATGAATTCAACTGATAAAGTGCGTATTGTGGCAAAAGACACTGATCTGACGTTCTCCATAAAGGGAATAGGCGCGATAAAGTGTGCGGGCGATTGCAATATTCCCGACGGCGAGGTTTATACCGCTCCCGTCAAAAACAGCGTGAACGGTCATATTCATTACAACGTGCCGTCCATTGAAAACGATTTCAAATTCGAGGACGTGCGGCTGGAATTTAAGAACGGCAAAATAGTGCGGGCTACTGCGAATAACAGCGAAAAGGCCAATGCGCTTTTCGACACCGACGATGGCGCGCGTTACGTAGGAGAATTCGCCATAGGAGTAAATCCGTACGTCACGCATGCGATAGGCGATATCCTGTTTGACGAGAAGATAAGCGGCTCCATACACTTTACGCCCGGATGCTGCTATGACGACGCGTCAAACGGGAATAAGAGCGCGTTGCATTGGGATTTGGTGCTTTGCCAAACGCCGGAGTACGGCGGCGGCGAGATTTGGTTTGACGACGTGCTTATCAGAAAGGACGGCGTTTTCGTGGTCAAAGAGCTGCGGGTGCTCAATCCGGATTCGTTGAAATAACCACGCGATTTACGACGATTTATCAAAGCCGCGGACATAAAGACCGCGGCTTTTTAAGCGCGTGCTTATCCTAAATATATAATGCGCGCGTGCGCGCGAAAATCTATACGGATTGAATAATTATACAAAACATAAAAAAATATATAAAAAAATCGGCGATTTTTGTAAATTTTCGAATTTCAAAACCATGCAAGAAATTTATGCATAAAATACATTTGGAATGTATACTAAACAGTGAATTTATGCACAAAGTCATATCAAAATGTATAAAATTGCAAATATTAAAACATTTTAAGGTGCGATTTTATAGCAAAAACAGTTGCGAAAAACGCATAACAGGGTGTAAAATGAAACCCAAAATATATATATAAGCACACACGCGATAAAAAAATAATATTTTCACATTATACTTATTGGCGGTGAGCCTGCATAAAATACGGACCTTCGGAGGCTTCTGATGACAAGGACAAATAAGAGATTGAGCGCTATATCCTTGATATTGATCGCGGTATTGGTATTTACCGCAATTTTCAGCGTTTTGTTGACGGGAGGCAGCTCTGCTTCCGCAGTCAACGGCAATGCCGCTCAAACTCCGGTAAAAAATACTTTCGTGCAGTCCGACATGAATTTCGACTCCATTCGCGAGCAGTATTTGAAGCAAGAGCTGTTGCAAAAGAACATCGCTTCCTACGACGGTAAACGCTGGGTGATCGTCGATCTCGACGGCGATACGCTTTATGACCGTTTTGCCAAAAACACGCGTTACGACAGCTTCGCGGAGTATTCGCAAAGCGTCGAGGGCAGAACCGCGCAGGCGGATTTAAAGGCGGGACAGAGCGCTTTCCTTTCAAAGCTCGACAGACACGGTATAGAGTACGATTACAAATATTCGTACACGGCGATGAACAACGGCGTTGCGGTAAAGGTGGACGCGGCGGGTTATAATGCGATTGCGAAGATGAACGGCGTCAACGGCGTGTATTATTCCGAATCGTATGCCGTGCCCAAAGTCGCCACCACCAACAACGCAAACGTGTATACCACGGGTATTTACAATTCCAAGGATCTCGATTATAAGGGCGAGGGCATGGTCGTCGCCATTTTGGATACGGGTCTCGACTTCGAGCACGAGGCGTTTCAGGATATGCCGTCGCAGCCCGCTTGGGACAAGGCGTATGTCGAAAGCAGAGTGAAGGCAGGGCTTAAGGCGGTCGGCACGGCGGACGATTTCTATTACAACTCAAAGGTGCCGTTTGCATACGACTATGCGGACGACGATTCAAACGTTTATCCGTCCTATTCTTCGCACGGCACGCACGTTGCGGGTATTGTCGCAGGTAAGAGCGAATTTGTCGTAAACGAGGAAACCGGCGAGAAATTTATCGGCGTAGCTCCCGAAGCGCAGCTTGTTATCTGCAAAGTGTTTACCGATAATCTCGACAGCGATTCGCTGGGCGGCGCGGACACGATCGATATACTTGCCGCAATAAACGACTGCACGGTTTTGGGCGTCGACGTTATAAATATGAGTCTCGGCACTTCGGCTGGCTTCAGCGATGAAAAAAGCGACACTTATCTCAACGGCATTTACAGTGCGGTGAGAGAAGCTGGCATCAGCCTTATAGTCGCGGCGAGCAACGACTACAGCTCCGGCTTCGGCGGCGGCAACGGCACGAACCTCACGAGCAATCCGGACAGCGGCACGGTCGGCGCGCCCTCTACCTATCCCGCGGCGCTTTCGGTCGCGTCCATCAACGGGCAAAAATCCAGCTATATCACCGCCAACGACGATGAAAATCAAGTCGCTTTTATTACAAGATCAAGCGACCAATACGGCGTTGAGTTTGACTTTATAGAGCAATTATATACTATTGCGGGCAAGCAAAAGGGACAGGATCTGCGTTTTAAATACGTCGTGATTTCGGGCGTTGGACGTCCTGCGGCGTATACCTCTACGGTGAGAAGCCAGCTCAATCACGCGAACGCCGTCGGCGCGGGCTATGACGGCACGATCGCGCTTGTCAGACGCGGCGATACGACGTTTGCGGAAAAGGTCCAGGCGGCAATGAGCGCAGGCGCGGACGCTTGTATTATATACAACAATCTTGCGGGTACGATAAGAATGTCGCTCGGCGAGGTCGAAAACCCGATACCGACCTGTTCGATAACGATGGACGCCGGCAAGGTCTTTGTGGCAAACGCCGACGCCAATACCAACACGGGCGTTATCAACGTCAATTCCGACATGGAAGCGGGTCCCTTTATGTCGGATTTCTCAAGCTGGGGTCCGACTCCGAGCCTCGAGCTCAAGCCGGAGATCACCGCGCACGGCGGCGAGATCACTTCCGCAGTTGCGGGCGGCTATGACAAATACAGCGGCACTTCCATGGCTGCGCCTAATATGGCGGGCGCGGTAGCGCTGTTGCGCCAATATCTCAAGAAGACCAATCCCGACCTTTCGGGCAAGGAGCTGAACGCGCGAGTAAATCAAGTGCTTATGAGCACCGCCACCATCGCCAATAACGAGGAGGGAAATCCGTATTCCCCGAGAAAGCAGGGCGCGGGCCTTGCGGGCATTGCGGACGCTATCGCGGCCGAAGGCTACCTCACCGTTCTTGAAAAGGGCGAGGTAAGGGACAAAACCAAGATCGAGCTTTATGACGATCCTGATAAAACGGGTATCTATACGCTTGAATTTGTTGTGAACAACACTACAAACAACGTGCAGACCTATATCCCGAGCGTAAACGTAATGACGGAAACCGTTTCGTCCGACGAAAAGACCGTGGCGGAGAAGGCGTATCTGCTTACAAGCATGTGCAATATCCAGTATTATGCCGGCGCTACCGCAAGCGAAATGACGGCGGTGAACGGCGTCGTTTCCGTCCCCGCAAAGTCTACGGTTTCTATGCGCATAGTGATAAATCTCAATCAACAGGCGAGAGATTATCTCGACTCCAATTTCAAAAACGGCATGTACGTCGAGGGCTTTGTGTCTCTTGCGGCTACGGGCGCAACAAAGGTGACGCTCGGCTTGCCCTATCTCGCTTTCTACGGCGATTGGACGGACGCTCCCTTGTTTGACTACGATATGTACGAGCTTGCGGAGAGTGAGAAGGATACCAATATTCCCGCGGAGAACAAGCTCAAAGCAAGCGCCGCCGATACGAAGGTGTTGGGCAGATATTGGGGAGACAAGTATATCTGGTATCTCGGCACTTATGCATACGAACAGGATGAGGAAAACGTGCAGGTTTATCCCGAGAGAGATAAAGTTGCGATTTCGATGTACGACGCGCCGAACGAGCGCACTATTTACGAGCTGTATATGGTGTATGCAGGCTTGTTGCGCTGCTCGGCATATATGGATATTGTGATCACCGACGCGACGACGGGAGACGTTATCTTCGAGCAACGTCAGGAAAACATAGGCAAATCCTATGCTGCGGGCGGCTCCAACCGCGGCGCACCAGATCGGAAGAGCGTCGTGTAGGGAAAGAGTGTCCGTGAAGGTGTA
>CANDBZ010000005.1 GCA_947383095.1 uncultured Clostridia bacterium
TGTGACCGTGACTGCCGCCTATCAAAAATGATATTTCCTTTGTGCCGTCGCCTGCCTTATCCTTCAATAATTCGGCAAGCTGTACGCTTGAAATCTGCTCTCCTCTGCCGTCCGTAACGACGACGAAGCCCTTCGCCTTCCCGGCGAGCTGCGCGCTTTCTATACGCTTTTGCTCCTCCGGCGTTTTGCCCTGCGGCGCGTCGGGAAGCTCCGCGAGCCTCACCTCCGCAAAGCGGGAACATCTTTTGACATACTCGTCGACGGCGTCCGCAAAGTATTTTTCTTTAAGCTTGCCGACGGCAATCACGTTTATTCTCATCTCATTATCCCCCATACGAGGCTGAAAACCGTCGCGCATATCCCGATCGCCGTGATAAGTATAAAAGGAATATCCTTATATAATGGCAGGCTTCCGGACGGGGTATAAAACGGCGCTGCCGAAATTATGCCCTTTTTCACAGCCTCTTTGCGCATGAATATAAGCATTATCACAATCAGCGCGATGCAAACGAAAGTGAGCAAAACGCCCACCGCGAGTCCCGCGGCAGAGGCATATATCCAATTTTCAAACTTCACAAGGAAATACAAAAATCCGCCGTTTTGTTCGATATAGCCGCTAACGACGATCACCGCGTTGTTGAGAAAGTGTATAAACATCCCCGAGAATATAGAGCCCGTATAATACATTGCGAGAGCCATCACCGCGCCGCCGAAAAACGTATATCCCGTCTGCACGACGTTTTGATGCATGAGCGCAAAGTAAAGCGCGCTTATAAGCACAAACTTCCAGCCGCATTCTCTGTATCCGGCATACAGCAGTCCCCTGTGCGCGATTTCCTCAAACGTCGCGGGAAGCAACGCGACCAAAACGAGCTCGCGCACCAAAACGCCCGCGGAGTCGTAATCGGTGGGAGAGGAAACGTGAATATATCCCGTCATCTGAAGTATAGATTGCCATACGAAGCTTACAGCCGACGTGACGACTATCGTACAAACGCCTATAACAGCCACTCTGCCCCAATTTGCGGCGGAAAGTCCGCGGCGAATGCCCAGATCATTCAACGCGACGCGAAGGCCGTCCTTCCTGCCTGCCGTGAGAAAATAAAGCGACAGCGACATCACGCCGAAGATAAAAATCTGCACCGCGCAAGCATAAAACGCGTCGCTGTTTTCAACGCCGAGCGCGGCATAAACGTCCAAAGAGGACGCGACCCTCAATAATAAGGTCGCCAGCACAACGCCGAAGTATATAAAGCCTACGGAATTGCGTCTCGTCATATCAGTTTTGCTATGAATGCGTACAGCCAATATGCGGCGGAAAGTCCGAGCGCAAGCCATACTCCTATCATTGGCTGCGCCTTGCCAAGCTGTTCGACTCCGTTCATTTGCGTAAGGGTACGGGTGACCGACCTCCGTCCCGCGCGCGTGAAGAGCGACTTAAAAAATGCAAAAAACTCTTTGACGGGATTGCGTTTGACGTCCGCGGGCTGCACGGCGTAAATGGAAAACTCCTCATACTCGATACTGTTGCCCGTGACCTTGAATTCATTCTTGCTGCCCAGCCTATACATGATGTAAAGCAAAAGGACAAGCAGCAAAAGCCCGACGACAACGCTCGCCGCGCCCGTAAGCCAGTTGAAATGCCCGAGCCCGACGATAATCTCGCCCACCTGCGGCAGATAGGCGTTAATCGTGAGGCTTATGAAATTATTGAAAAAGTGCACCAGCACGCATGCCCAAAGCGAGTTCGTGAGAATCATGACGAGCGCAAGCACTATACCGATACCGAACTGATGCACCGTCTGCACGGGGTTTGCATGCATCAAGCTGAAAAACAACGCGGAAAAAAGTATGCCGAACAATACGCTTTTTGTGGAAAGCCCGCTAAAGACATGTCCGCGCATAAGGTATTCCTCGCCGAACGCCGGCAAAACCGCCATGACAAGCAGAGAGAGAAAGTAAGCGCCTACGCTCCCGAATTTGGGAGTATGCACGCTTGCGTGCATCCCTATCAGATTCAAAAACGCTTCCCACAAAATAGCGAGAGGGAAAAACGCGAGTATCGTCGCTACGGCGATAAAGGGAGTGAGCGCGAGCTGCGCAAGGCTGCGGGGCTTGCGTATGCGCGCAACGGAAATTTCGTCCAAACGGCGCACGCGTGCGTACACGAGCACGCTCGCCGTGAAGCCGACCTGCATGACGACGTAGCCCACCCAATCCTGCGCTTCCATGCCGTCGAACACGGCAGTGACCTTCGAGAGCGCAAGCATGACAAACAGCGACAGCAGATTTGCCGCGCAAATTCCCAAAAGATATATAGAAGAGCCCTCGCTCGCGCCTATGGTCTTTCTCATTTTATATCAAACTCCTCGCTTCTGACATATTGATGCGCAGTATGAAGCCGTATATGCCCGCCGCAGCCTTCGACGGCTTCCTTCACGGTGTCGAAAGCCATCTCCTCCGTATTGTTGTTTTCGCTGATATGTCCGAGTATTATATGCTTGACAGCGCTGTTTTCACAAAGCAATTTCGCTATTTTCGCCGCGCTATCGTTGGACAAATGCCCCTTGTTGGACAGTATGCGCGCCTTGAGATTGGGCGGATATTTGCCCTCCTTTAGCATGTCCACGTCGTGATTGGACTCCAAAAGCACGACCTCGCTGTCCTTTATATTTCGCATGACTCCGTAGGTGGGCACCCCTATATCGGTTGCGACGCTGCAGCGCGCCGAGCCTACGCGAAAAGAGTATGCCAAAGGGTAGACAGCGTCGTGCGGGATCCTGAACGGCTCAACTTTTATATCGCCCACAAAAAAACCGCCCTCATAATTATCGACTTCCGCAACGTTTTTCAACATGCCCTGCTTGTTATATATCTCCCTCGCCGTGTCGGGATGCGCAAACACCCTGCACTCCGCGCAAAGACGCGGCAGCGCTTTTACATGGTCGGCATGCTCATGAGTAATCACGACTCCGTCGAGCATAGACGGCTTCAGCCCCAGTTCCTCGAGGTCGTCGTGCAAACGCGCGTAAGATATGCCCGCGTCGACAAGCAGCGCGGAGCTATCGGACATTATCAGAGTGGCGTTGCCCTTGCTGCCACTTGCAAGCGGAATAAGCTTTAAAGCCATCGAAGCAGTTTATCCTTATCTCAAACGAAGACGGGCATGCGCCCGTCTCTCGATCAAATTTCCTTGCCGCTTTGTTTTTTGTGCTCGGCATTGTCCTCTATACGATTGAGTATGACGGAAAACGCCACCGACAGCACGAACAACACAATACAAACGACCAAAATCACCAAAAACGCAACCTCGTTCGCCGCGTCAAAGGTCTGATTTTTGTCGACCAGCTTCCATATAAGCACGCCGAGCATGCATCCGAAGTCTATAAACGACAGCACCGCCGTCAACGTCCTCGGGTGCTTGCCGATAATGACCCCGATAAGGTTTGCTATCACCGCCGCCGCTGCGATTGCCGCGACGACTATGTATATCAGGTTTGTGACCGGCGTTATGCTGAAGCCGTTCTTCACCCAAGCGGTAATTGCGCCTATTATATCAAAGGATTTGAGCGACGCGCCCATATTAGTATCGAAATAGGACAGTATAAACGGCAAGACGGTCACGGCCGCAAGCACAAAAGAAATAAGCGAGAAGATGCGTGGCAAATGGCGGCCCTTTTTCTTCGCTGTCTTTTTTTGCTCCGCCGCCTCGAATTGCGTAGCTTCTCCCTCGTCGTAGATCTCGGAAGCATACGACGCGGACTGCGCGCGTCCGTCCGTACGCAAAACGTTGCTGTCCTGCGTCATATACGGCACGACCGCAAGCGGCACCACTATCGGCTGCAGCTGTATTGTGTTGTGTTTAGGCGCGACGATAGGCACGGGACCGCCCATGCCCACGGGCTTCATCACCGTGACGTCCGTGCCCGCGTCGGGCTGCGGAGAAGTATATGCCTCCGCCTCGAACAACGGCGTTTCCTCAACTCCGATTTCCACGGTGTTGACGGCGGCGACAGCCTCCTGTTTACGCTCCTTTTTTGCCATAAATCCACCTCCTGCGCAATTAATGCGCGCGACGGTTATTTCATATATCCGTATTTATCCGCGTCCACTCGGGTGCAAATAAACGAAACTGCGAAGTACCCGAGCGCGAAGACAACGAGACTGAACATCTCGCTCGTCTTATATCCGCGTATAAAATCCTGCACAAAATCTATTTTTGCCACTCCTATCTTTTCCGCGCCCACAAGCGCAGCGATAAATACCGCAAGCACGGTGAACAAATAAACGACCGCGCCCTCCGTATAATTTACCGCCTTGACGGAGCCTATCATCGCATATAGAGATTTGAGCATGTTGACGGCAAGAAAAACCAGCCCCAGCATCAGTATCAAATCGGGCACGGCGTTCACCCATATCGCCTTGACCTCCGCGCCCTTCCATCCAACGCTTTCGGTAAGCTTGAAAGCGCGGACTATGTTGTCGAGCGCTCCGAAATCCCGCGGCACGTATTTGAACGCGAAATCGTCAAGCCAGACGCCGACCGCTCCGAGTATGTACGGCAAAACGACCGCGGCGGTGACTACGAACATCAGCAGACCGACGACCATATTTTTTGCGCGCTTGCGTCTCTTCCACCTTTTGCTTATATCCTGCTTTTTGGGTTGGAAATCGTTCTCCGTTGAAGCTTTGGGCTGCCCGTCGTCCTCGGGCTCGTCCACGACTATATGCGGCGTGATGATAAAATCCTGCACGACCGACGGCATGACGTGATAACCGGAATTTTTTATGGGCGCAGGCGCGAGCCTTATGCCCGCGTCGTCAACTGCGCGTTTTTTATATTTTTTGTTTTCGTCCGCCATCGTCTATCCTTGCAAAATCAGATTTTCTTCGTGTTTTGAGCCTGCGGCGCGGGCTCCGCACGTTTTATGCGCGCCGCCTCGGCGTATTGCGCGTTGAGCGCGGCGTCCTCCGGCAAATATTGCATAAGCGGTTGCTCCTGCGTCACATAAGGCACAAAAGCGACGGGCTGCACAATAGGAGGCATTTGCCTGTGCGGGTCGTTGGGCGCATAATAGTATCCGCCCTGCCCCGCCCCGTAAGGAGCGCCGTACGCCGCGTACGGATAAGGCGGATAAGCATATCCCGTGTGTCCGGGGCCCGAAAAGTCCCCGGGAGACTCCTGCCCTGCGGGTTTTTGAGTCTCTTCCTTTATCTCGTCCGCCGCGACCTCCTGCTTTTGACTTTCCGTGACAAACTCATCGAGCGTAGGCATCTTTTGCTTCGCAAGATCCTCGTCGGGAGGCGCGATAATGCGTTGCTTGCGCTTTATAGGCGGATGCTGCACTATCTTTTCTTTGGCGAGCAACAGCAGAGAACGGGCCTTGCTTCTGCCGCAATTCGTACACGCCGTTGCGTTGAGCGGATTTATCGTGCCGCAAGACGGACACACATACGTGTCGGTCTCTATATCGTCCTCGTCTATCTGCGAATACGGGTCGGCATAATACTTGGAATACTCCTTGAGCGCCACCGATATCTTCTTCAGCAGCTCCACGTCTTCGGAGCCGAGCTCGTTCAGTCTTTCCCTGTACGCCTCGAGGGTGCTCGCCTTCTCGCGATACTCCAGCTCGCATCTTTTCCTGTATTCGTCGACTTCCTTTATCGCCTTTTCCTTTTCTTCCGCGGTTTTGGCGCGTTTTTCGGCAATTTCCTTATCGACGGCGGCCATTCTGTCGCGCTCCATATTATCCAGACGCTGTTTGGCCTTGCGCGCGTCGAGCATGTCGAAATCGGAGTGCGTTTCCGTATTCAGCTCTATGGGAGCGCCGCAGGACACGCAGTATTTCGCGCCGGGCAAATTCTGCGCGCCGCACACTACGCATACGGGCTTGCGCATCACCTGCAAAATGCCGCCGCACCTTGCGCAATATCTGCTTCCCGCTCCGTTTTTTGAATTGCAAACGGGACATACGGTCTCATAGTTGTCCACTACGTCCGCGCCGCACGTCTGGCAAAAAGCCTGCCCTTGCTTTACCTCGTTTCCGCAAATTTTACAAACGAACATTTTGCTTCTCCGTCGCTTCTTTTATTTTATCTTGAAGCTGTCCTTGAGCCCTACAATGCTGTTGAACTCGTTGTTTTCATTCCTCTTGATGAAGTATCCCTCTCGCAAGAATTGAAATCTCGTATGCACGGGAGCGTCCGCGACAAGTCTTTCCGCCTTGCCGTGCAGCACCGTGAGCGAATTGGGATTGAGCCTGTCCATATAGTCCCCGTCCCCGTCGCCGATAAGATAGTCGAACATATTCAGCGTGACGTCTGCGCAATCCTGCGCGTTGACCCAATGTATGGTGCCCTTCACCTTCATATTCGCGCCCTCTTCGCCGGAGCGCGTGCCTTCTATATACTCGACATGCACCGCCTTGACGTTGCCGTCCGCGTCCAGATCGCAGCTCTTATACTTCACGATATACGCGCCCTTTAAGCGTACGATACCGTCCGGCTTGAGGCGGAAATATTTGGGCGGAGGGTCGAGCGAAAAATCGTCCTGCTCGATATAAAGCTCCCGAGAGAACGTCACCGCGTGAACGCCGCTGCCCTCTTTTTGAGGATTATTTTCTATATACGCCTCTTCCGTTTTGCCGTCGGGATAATTGTCGACGATAAGCTTAAGCGGCTTCGTCACAACCATTGCGCGCTGCGCGTTTGCGTTTAAGTCCTCTCTTACGCAGTGCTCCAGCATGGAAATATCCACCTCGCTGTCCGCCTTCGCAACGCCTATGCGTGAGCAGAAATCGCGTATCGCGGCAGGCGTATAGCCCCTCTCCCTTATGCCGCAGAGCGTGGACAGACGGGGGTCGTCCCAGCCCCAGACTATCTTCTCGTCCACGAGCTTTTTTATAAAACGCTTGCTCATCACGGCGTGAGTCAGGTTGAGTCTTGCGAATTCTATCTGCCTCGGACGGGGATCGAAGCCGCAATTCTCCGTCACCCAATCGTAAAGCGGACGGTGATTTTCAAACTCCAGCGAGCAGAGCGAATGGGATATGCCCTCCACCGCGTCCTCTATGGGGTGCGCGAAATCGTACATCGGGTATATGCACCACTTGTCGCCGGTATGCGGATGCGTCGCGTGGCAAATGCGGTAAATGACGGGATCGCGCATATTGATGTTGGGCGACGACATATCGATCTTTGCGCGCAAAACCTTTTCTCCGTCCGCAAACTCGCCGTCCTTCATTTTTTCAAAGAGCGCAAGATTTTCCTCCGCGCTTCTGTTCCTGTACGGGCTTTCCTTGCCGGGAACGCCGAAGCTGCCGCGCGTCGCGCTTATCTCCTCCGCGGAGAGATCGCAAACGTACGCCTTGCCGTCCTTGATGAGCTTTACGGCGCATTCGTACATCTTGGGGAAATAGTCGCTGGCGTTGTAAAGCCCGTCCCATTCGAAGCCGAGCCACTCTATGTCGCGCTTTATGCTCTCCATATACTCCACGTCCTCTTTGACGGGATTGGTGTCGTCAAAACGCAGGTTGCATATGCCGTTATATTTTTCTTTCACGCCGAAGTTGATGCACAGCGCCTTGGCGTGACCTATGTGCAGATATCCGTTGGGCTCCGGCGGAAATCGTGTGACGATCTTGCTTGCCTTGCCGTCGGCAATGTCCTGCTCGATAAATTCTTCGATAAAGTTTTTAGAGTCCATATCAACCCTTCTTGCCTCCGCATCTATAGTGCAAATTTATATCCTTTGAGTACGCTTCCATGCACCCGTTTTTCTCCGCGAACCCGAATTTCGCAAAGCTTTCGTCCGCCTCCGGCACGCGCAGCTTGACGGGCGCGCCCTCCATGAGCTTGAAGAACATAGCGTGCATGAAAAAAGTTCTGTCTTCCTCGTCTACGCCGTCCGCAAAATATATCCTGCGTATCACGCCTACGGGCTCGTCCTCGACCTCTACTGACATATTCCAAAGCGCGACGGGCTTGTCGCCGTCATACATAAAGAAATTGGCGCCGGAGGGCTTTTCCTCCAACCCGAGCGTTTTGTATATGTCCGCGGCGGCGCGCGAATCTTCGTATTTTACGGTCAGCATAATATAAATAATAATAAAGCGAAAATATGTATATGTCAAGATATAGCGCAAAGTGAAATGTTGGAAAAACTTCCGTTTAATAAACCACGCTCACGAGATGCAGCCCCTTTGCGGGGAGAGTTTTGCCCGCGAGAGTTCTGTCGCCGCGCTCGATAGCGGCTCTCACGTCGTCGGCGCAAAGCTTGCCGAGCCCGCAGTATACGAGCGTACCGGCGATGATCCGCACCATATTGTACAAAAATCCGTTGCCCGTCACGCTTATTTCCACGACGCAATCGTTCGCAATGCCGTCGGACGTTTCTTCGCAAACGGCGCCGTCCGCAAAGACCGACGAAGCGCGGCTGAGAGGGATTATGCGTATATCCACCCCGTACACAGTGCGCACGGTGTTTTTTATCACGCTGCCCGCCGCCTCGAAGCACTTGAAATCATGCTCGCCCTCTATAACGGCCGCCGCGGCGCGCATGGCCCGCATATCGAGAGGCAGCACGACGTGCTCGTGCGTCGGCTCCAAAAGCGGCCGCCTTTGCCGCGACACGTACAGCTTATAGCAATACGTCTTGCGCTTCGCGCTGAAGCGCGCGTTAAAGCCATCGGGAGCGATCTCGCAGGAAAGCATGCTCACGTCGTCGGGCAAATACGAATTGACGGCGAAAGGGATCTTTTCCGTAGGTATAGACGTGTCGGCGTCGAAATGCACGACCTGCGCCAACGCGTGCACGCCCGCGTCCGTCCGTCCGCTCGCGGTCGCCGAGACCTCCGCGCCCAACGACTTGCTCAAGGCTTTCTCCAAGGTCTCCTGCACGCTCGACCCGTTGAGCTGCCTTTGCCAGCCTACATAGCGCGCACCGAAATAAGATATGACCGCAACGTATCTCATAGCAGTTCTCCGAAAATCATAGAGTCTATATCGATGCCTACGGTGCGGAAATAATATCTGTCAAGCAGTATCACCGTAAAATAACCCGCAATAAAAACAAACGCGATCAAATCCCCCCACCCGAGCTTTGCCTTTTTAAACCTGGTGCGCTTGTCCGTCGCGTTGTAGCATCTCGCGTCCATTGCGAAAGCAAGCTCGTCCGCGCGCCTGAACGAATTGATGAAAAGCGGTATGAGCACGGGCAGCATAGCTTTTATTCTCGCAAAGATATTCCCCGTATCGAAGCACGCGCCTCTCGCCTTTTGCGCCGCGATTATCTTATTGGTTTCCTCGAACAAAGTGGGGATAAAGCGCAACGCTATGCTCATTATCATCGCTATATCTCTTACGGGCACCTTTATGAGCTTAAGTGGCGACATTAGACTCTCCAGCCCGTCCGCAAGCTGCACAGGCGTTGTGGTAAGCGCAAGCAAGGACGCGCCAGAAATCAACAAAACGAGCCTTAAAACAAGCTTTATGGTGGTATGAACACCGTTTTTGGTGATTATCAACGACCCGCTTTGCACAAGCACCTCGCCGTCTTTAATAAAAAACAGATTGATTATCGCAGTAAACACCACGATAAAAAGCACGCCTCGTACGGACTTGAGCACGGACATTATCGGGAGCCTTGCAAGCGCTACAATGATTATCAGCACCGCCGTCGTCAGCATAAAACCGAAATACGATTTGATGAAAAATATCGCCGCAACGTACAACAGCGTCAACAGCAGCTTGACTCTTGCGTCCAGCCTGTGCACGGGCGAATTTGTAGGATAATACTGTCCGAAAGCAACGTCCTTAAACATTTTCGTCCTCCTCGCTCACACCATCGTTCGCCTTTGCAGCTACGGTAATGCGCGAGCGCAACGCCTTTCCGAGCTCTGCCGAAAGCGCGTCCATCGTCACGATGTCGGAGGGTATTTCGACGCCTCGCGCAATAAGCTTGTCCGCTATTCTGGTAGCCGCAGGCAGATCGAGCCCCGCGTCCTCTATAAGCTTTCTGTCGCAAAAGACCTCTTTCGGCGTGCCGTTTGCGACAATGCACCCGTCCTTCAACGCGACGATCCTGTCCGCAAGGCGCGCCATATCGTCCATGTTGTGAGACACCATTATTATGGTGGGCGACACTTCCTTTTGCAGCTTTTTGACAAGCGAAAGTATATCCTCTCTGCCCACGGGGTCAAGCCCCGCGACGGGTTCGTCGAGCACAAGCACCTTGGGCTGCATGGCGATCACGCCCGCGATCGCAACTCTGCGCTTCTCGCCTCCGCTCAAGTCAAAAGGACTGCGCTCCGCAAACTTATCGTATTCGAGCCCGACGACCTCGAGAGCGCGCCGCACCCGCGCGTCGATCTCGTCCTTATCCAGCTTCATATTTTTTGGCCCGAAGGCAACGTCCTTTGCGACCGTGTCCTCAAACAACTGATATTCGGGATATTGAAAAACCATGCCCACTTCGAAGCGGAGCTTCTTCAAAGACTTCTTATCCGTCGCCGACATGCCGTTGACTACAACTGAAGAGCGCTTTTTATCCTGCAGCTTTATAAGCCCGTTCAGGTGCTGTATAAGCGTGCTTTTGCCGCTGCCCGTCGCGCCCACAAGCCCCAGAAATTCGCCCTCCTCCACGGTGAGGTTAATATCCTGCAACGCCCGCTTTTCAAACGGAGTCTTTTTTGAATATATAAAATTCAGATTTTTTATTTCAACTGCCGGCATATTTCCTCCACAAGCTCGTCCTCGTCCGTCACGACGTCTCCGAAGACAAAGCCCTCGTCCGCGAGCGAACGGGAAAGCTGCGTCACGGGCGGAAGCGTCAGACCGCAAGCCTCCAGCAGGCCGGACGCAAACACCTCTTTGGGAGTCCCGTCCATAGCGACGCGTCCCTTCCTCATGACCACAACGCGGTCGGCGACGGTCGCCTCGTCCATATTGTGCGTGATATTTATGACGGTGATGCCGCTTTTGTTGAGCTTGAGCGCGATGTCCATGATCTCCTTGCGGCCGTTGGGGTCGAGCATAGACGTGGATTCGTCGAGAATTAGCACATCGGGACGCATGGCAAGCACGCCGGCGATCGCGACTCTCTGCTTTTGTCCGCCGCTCAACTTGGAAGCGGTACGCGTGCGATACTCGCTCATGCCCACCGCCTCAAGAGCCTCGTCGACTCTGACGACGATCTCCTCGCGCGGCACTCCTATATTTTCGGGGCCGAAAGCGATATCGTCCTCTATGATAGTCGCGACCGTCTGATTGTCAGGATTTTGAAACACCATGCCGACCTTTTTGCGTATTTCAAACGTATTTTCTTCGTCCGCCGTGGAAATCCCGTCGATAAAGATCTCTCCCGCAGACGGCGTAAACAGCCCGTTGAGCAGCTTCGCAAGCGTGCTTTTCCCGCTGCCGTTCATGCCTGCAAGCACGACAAACTCGCCCTTGTCGATGGCAAGGGATACGTTTTTCAACGCCTTGAGAGAATGGCCCTCTTTGACGGGATATGAATAGCTTACGCCTTTTATCTCTATCTGCGACATAAGCGGATTATAGCACAAAGCGTATACGCGCGCAATTATATTGCAAATCTATGCCGCAATTAATCTTGCCGACATAAAAAAAGTATCCGTCTTGCAACGGATACTTTTGATACAAATCTTTCGTCATTGCTGCACGAAGCTGACCTCGGCGTTCATAAATTCCGCTTTGAAATACAGCTTTTTCTTCGCCTTTCGACCCTTGCCCTCCGTAGTCATATCGAACACGCACCAGGGCTGCGTGACGTCGGAGCGACCGCCTATCTCGCTGATATAAACGGCCGTGTGCTTTTTGCCGTCCTTGCCCTTGACCTTTTTTACGTAATACTTGTTGTCGAAATGCAGCGTCAGGACGGTATCCGCGGGGATAAGCTCAAGCAAATTCTCGGGCAACGCCATGTTTTGGGCCACATGATCGAGTATTTGCTTCACGCCGTCGTCGGTATAATCCAAGCCGTCGATGTAAAAGCCGAGGCTTGTCTGTATCAATTTCAACGCGCCGTCCAAATCGCCGCTTTCAAGCTTGCTTCTAAAGCCGGGGAACATAGGCTCAACCATGCTGTCCACGCCGCCCTCGATGTCGAAATTCGCAATCATTTCGCCGATCGCGTCCTTCGTAAAATTGGGAAGCAACGTGCCGACCGCGCCGAGGAGCGTATCAAGCGTCTCGCCGAAAAGGCCCGCCGCCGTCCTCACCTGAAAATGCATGGTGCCGTCCGTTTTAAACTCCGCATAGGTGTTATCGGCGTCTATTGCGATATCGAATATAGCAGGAAACGGCGTCTCGCCAAGCTGGAAGCCCATGACGGAGCTGTGCGACAGATCCACCTTAAACCTCGTGTCTTTTGAAAACGACGTGCCGTTGTCGCATGCGCAAAGACTCAACGCGCACACCGCGAGCATAAGCGTCGCGACGGCGCAGATTGCGATTTTTTTCATAGCGTTATTGTTTTTCATCCTCGCGTCCTCCCTCAATATACGGGCGTAACGCCGTCGATCGCCTTGAAGTAAGCAAGCGTCACGTCAAGGAAAGTATTCGCGTTGTCTATCGCCTCGATGGCGGCCTCCGCGTCAAAGTCGGCAACGGGCTTATAAAGTCTGTCTATCTGCTCTTTTTTTATCGACTTGTAATTTGCGACCGCGTTTGGGCTAGCGACCTTCATTTCCGTAAGCAGGTCCTGCGTCATGCCCGCGATCACCGCATGGCCCATATTGGAGGGATGCGTCCAATCCTCAAAAATCAATTTTCTGCCGAAACAGCCTTCGTCGAGATTAACGGAGCCGTCCGCCTTTTTATCGAGCGCCGCAACCCTGTCGAACGCCGCAGCCGCGTCGAGTATCTTTATAGAGTCGGGATTTTCCGCCAGATATCTGTCCAACATTCCGTTGAGCTTGCCCAGCAGATAATCCGCCAATTTTCTGACCTGCGCTATAGTCGTTATCTTTTGTCCCGCTTCGCCGAATCTGCCGTGCGTATCCGTAATTTCCGCAAGCTTTGCAAAAACCTCGGGGCTCAAATGCTTGCTGCCCTCAAAAAACGGATTGTAAACCTTTTGGAAGACGATCGTAGCATGAGGATTGAGCTCCTTAAGCCTTGCGACGATGTCGCATATATTCCTGTATGTGGGAGGGAATTTGAACTCTACCGGGATGGGTCTGCCTTGCTCGTCAAACTTTTCCACGGAATCTCTGTACAACGGATCGTCCAAGCTGCCGTCCTCGAGCGCGTTTATGAGCGTTTTGTAGTTTTTGTGAGTGGCGGTCTTGCCCTCCTCGTATTTCTCCTCGAAATACGGGTCGGCAACCTCGAGCATCATCAGTCCGAGGTTATATTGCAAAATATTGTTGCCGAGCACGGAAATATGTATCATATCCGCCTCTTGCAAATGCGACTTCATGAGCGCGGCGTTTTCGTCCTTGCGTTCAAGCACCTCGAGAAGTCCCTCTCCGCTGACTATGCCCGTTGAGGTCTTATGCCCCGATACGGAGTGGTTATAATAGCTGAAATCGTTGACCCTGCCCACCAAAGCGTAATAGCCGTAATTATCGCGCTCGCCAAGCGGAGACGGTCCGATCAATGCTTCTGCAATGCTGTCGCCGATATACACGATAGTATATTTATCGTTGCCGTCGTCGCAAGCGACAAACGCTACCGCCATCGAAGCGACCAGCACTACCGCAAGCAAAACGCTCAAGATTTTCTTTCTCATTTCGTTCCCCTTATTTTGTTGTTTTATAGATAAACTACATCTGTATATTTTATACGAAATGACCGCGTTTGTAAATATCAACTGTTAAAATATTTTAATAAATTTTAACAGTTCAACGTTCAAAAAATTCGCTCGCGGCACAAATAAGTATTGTTGATTTGTCAAATTGCCGAAAAGCCATGTTAAAAGAATAAAAATCGCCGATAAACATGCGTTTCGGCGATTTTTGTATTTTTGACGCTATGCCCGAATTCAAGCCATTTCCGCAAAACAGACCCTCTTCATGCGTTGAGGCTCCACGGGACGGTCGTTATAGTCCGTACGCGTAGCCGCGATCGCGTCGACCGTTTCTATGCCCTCCGCGACTCTGCCGAACGCCGCGTATTGTCCGTCGAGGAATTTGGCGTCGGCATGACAGATAAAAAACTGCGAGGACGCCGAATTGTAAAATTGACTTCTCGCCATAGAGATTACGCCTCTTTCGTGAGATATGGGATTGTCGAAGCCGTTGACTGCAAACTCGCCCTTTACCGTCTGTTTGCTGCCGCCCGTTCCGTTGCCTTGAGGGTCGCCGCCCTGTATCATAAAACCGGCTATCACACGATGGAAAATCAGCCCGTCGTAAAAACCTTGCGCTACCAATTCTTTAAAATTTTTCACCGTCGCAGGCGCGGCTTTCTCATCAAGCTCGACAACCATTGACTTGCCGTCTTCCATTTCAATCATGACAAAATCGGTGACTTTGTCGCATTTTATAAAGCTCATATATTACCTCCGTGTTCAAATATTTTCGGTCCCGAAGAGCGCAACGGTCAAAGCAAGCTCTTCGATATAGCGGTAGCGACCGCCTTCGCGCTGCTCCAGGCCCACTGCAAATTATATCCTCCGCAATCCCCGTCTATGTCCAAAACCTCGCCGACGGCATACGCGCCCTTGACCTTAAGCGACATCAAATCGCTGTCGAATTCGCGAGGGTTGAGCCCTCCGGACATCACCTGCGCGAGGCTTGCGTCGCCAAGCCCCTCTATCGTGAGCTTAAATCCCTTGATCGCCGCCGCAAGCGCGCTTATCTTCTCCACCGCGTTATCCTCCGCCGAGCAATGCGCCGCGAACATTATCCGCTCCTGCACCTTGCTGTGGAACGTACCCGAAAGCGCTTGCGCGACCGTCTTCGCGCCGCCGACGCGTTTATGCAATATCTCCTCGACCTCCGCGCGGGAATACTCCGGCATGAAATCGATAGTAAGCATATCTCCGACGTGCGCCCTTCCTCTTGCAATCTCGCTCGACATATTGAAAACCGCAATACCGCTCACGCCGAAGTCCTTAAACAGCACTTCTCCCACCTCGTAGCGGTAGCCTATCCTTACGCCCGCCTTGACGCGCACTCCCTGCAAGCCCTTTATAGGCTCCTTATCCGTCCTTATCGGCGCAAGACAAGGCGTCATAGCGCGCTCCGCATGTCCGAAAGCGGCATACAAATTCGCGCTGTTTTTCCCGAAGGTCGCGGGCGACCCTGTGGCAAGCACGACGTTTCTTGACATGAGTTTAAAGGCTTCGTTGGGCTTATCCTCGTGCTTTATGACCCCGCCGACGGTAAACTCGTCGTTAAAGCTTTCGATAAAATTCACAAAACGTCCCGTAAAAACGGTTGTGCCGCGAGCTTCCGCCGCACGCCGCAAGACGTCCAAAACGGAGGAGGCGCATTCGCTGTATGGATATACGCGTTTGTCCGTGACTTTGGTAAGCAAACCCATCCTTTCAAACGTGGCAATGGTATCGTGAGCGTCGAACTTATCCAAAAATTCCTCGACGATACTCGGCTTGTTGTAATGCACGATGTTCATATCGAGGTTTGTAAGATTGCACTTTCCGTTGCCCGTGGCAAGCAGCTTTTTGCCCACGCGGTCGTTGCTCTCTATTATCGCGGCCGAAACGCCTGCCGGCAGTTGAGACACCAAAAAGAGCCCCGACGCGCCGCCGCCTATTATGATCACGTCAAATTTATCGTTCATGGGCATATTGTATCACACGGAGAGCCTTATTGCAAATTCCTTCCGCATTATTGTAAAAAACAGCCCCGACTCGCAAGTCGGGGCTGAAAGTCAATTTTGTTGCGAGGCTTTTATCTCGTCATATATAGCCTTGTAATAATCGTATGCGGCTTTAAAGGCTTCGTCGAATTTTTGTTTTTCATCGGCGGTAAAGGCGGAATATCTGACTTCGATCTCCTCCCATGCCTCGGCAAACTCGTCCTCGGTCAACGCGCCCATGTCGCTCATAGATAACATATAGGACAGCTCGATATCCAACATTGCGTTTGCGGCGGACAGCAAATCGCGGTCGCCAGAAAACTCCTTCGCAAAGAATGATTTCATGCCCTTGAAGTACATAAACTGTCCGAAGCCGTCCATCGCAAAGAACAATGACTTTGAGTCGTCCGACAGCGCGTAGAAGCCGGATATCGCCTCTTTGACAATATCCATGGTCAAGCTGCCGTCGTTAAGATACGACGCCAGATAGAAGCCCGAAAGCGAGCTCATATACTCTCTTATATTCGACTCCTGATATCTGTCCCATATCCTGACTACATATTGGTTATTGACGGGATAAGAGGAAAGGCAGGACATATAAACGCTGCGGTATTGATACAGATAAGTTTCAAGCGAAGCGATTATATCGTCGTATATCTCGGATTGCTGATACAACACAATATCTATCACATCCTGCGGAGCGGTCGTCATGATCTCGTTGTACAAATCGACGGTAAGCTCGTACGCGGAGACAAGCAAGGGATAACGCGTATAATCCTGCACGACGGCTACCAGCAGGTTTGCCAAAGCCTTGTACATATCCTCCAACGCAGTTATGTTTTCCTTCCATTCGTCGGATATGGTCTTTTCGACGAATTTGCCCTGCGCGTCGAACTTCTTATAGATATTCATATACGCTTCATAGAAAAACCCTATATGCTCGTCAAACAGTGCCTTATCGCTCACGGACAGCTCGCCGTAAAGCTTTTCGGCCGCGCCCATGCTGTCCAAAAACAACTTGAACAGTGCGGCGGATTCCTCCTTTGTTCCGCTGTGATTGCTGACGATATAATATTGCAAAGCGTCAAACAGCTCGAAAACTATGCCGTTCTCATCGTTTTGGCTCAAAAGATTTTTAGGCATAATGTCGCTGTAATAGTATATCAGCAGTTCGATAAAGTAGGGAGTTCTATCCGTGCCGTCGCTCGGAGAAAACTCATAAGAGCCGTAAGGATTGAGCGACGCGATAAATTGAGCCTGGAACTCCGGCGTAAGCGCGATAAACGTCCTGAACATATCCTCGATTTTATCGCCGGATGCGGCTATAGTGTCGCCCAATGAGGCGGCGACCTCGATATACTTATCCCACATCGCTTCAAACGCGGGCTCTCCGTATGCCGAGCCGAGCAATGCGAATATACCCGTATCCGCCGTTTGCAACGCCGCGATCAAATTGCCCATATTGTATGCGTCGTCAAAAAGCGTGATATACATTTCGTCTTCGCTTTCCAATATGCTGTCTCTTATCTTCAAAAGATTGCGATAGTCCACAATGGCAACGAAAGTGTCGATATCGGCGGCGGGATTGCCGTCCAAATCGCCCGTCAGATCCAACAGATCCAGCATGGTCTTGATATATTGGAGATAATAAGTCTCCATCATGCCGGGCAAGCACACGTCGATCATTTCGTCGATGGCTTTCTGTCCCTGCCTGCTTATATCCTCGTCCTCGTTCAAAAACATCTGAAAATAATAGCGGTACAAGATCTCGAAATAATCGTTTTTGCCTTGACGCCACGAAGACACGGTGTTGAAAAGGTCGCGCTCGTAAATTGCGTTTTCTCCGATGATTTCGGAAAGCTCCACAACGTACGCGTGAGCCTCTTCGATTTTGTCCGCATTTGCGGGCGCAAGCAAATCGCTCAACTGCCACTCCGAGGGAATTGTCTGCAAGGATTTATGCATCTTGAGCATAAGGTCGATTTTTTCAATAGCCTCTTTTACGGCTTTAGATGTGCAGATGTCCGTCATATACGCGCCCATCTTCACATCGCCGTATAGCTCCGTCTGCGCGAATTTGGCGACAACGCCTATGAGCAGATCCGCATATTCAAACAGGATATCGTCGTCCTCAAAAGCCGATACCGTGGCGAATGCCTGGGCGGTCGTCGCATAATCGTCGCAGTTGACGGTTACGCGGCCCTTCGACGCCTCGAACAATACCGAAAACAGCTCCGCTCTTTCCGTCCATTTGGCATATCCGTATACCAACGCGGGACGCGCAAGCGCAAGAAGCTCGCCGTCGGATATGAGCTTTGCGTTTTCGGAGGACAGACCGTTATACATTCTGACGGAGGCTATTGCGAGGTTGCCCTGCGCCTCGGTCACGGGACTTGCCGCAGAACCCGACCAATCGAGGGCGGACAGCGTCTTGGCATTGTTTTTAATGCGCGTCACGTCAGTCAGTTTGATTTCTATGTTGTATGAAAAATCCCAATCGTAATACTCTACGTTCACGGTCTGCGTGACGGAAGGCTTGTCCTCGGTCACCATAGACGTATCGAAGGCGGGGAGCATACTCTCGTTGAGCAATATCGTCTTTTCGAGAGCGCCACCGTTTGCCGTGACGGTCAGGTAACCGCCGGACAGATCGTAACCTTCGTCATGGCTGTTGTACGCCCTCTTTTTAGGCGCGGTGAACTTGACCTGCTCCGCCGCATATACCTTGACGGGAAAACCGCCGATAAATTCGTCGGAATCGTCCTTGTATATGACGCTCACGGTCTTATCTCCCGCCGTCGAGGAGTCGAAGCCGTTGAAGGACAGTCTTTCATCACTCAAGAAAACTGACGTCTTTTCGCCGTTGTTTCTGGTGATTTCCAAAAGACCGGCTTTATTAAACGCCTCGCCTACGACATACTCGGTCACATGGTTTTTCGCCGTCATACGCTCGACGACCTCTACCGTAAGCGTGGTGCTCGCTCCGCCGTAGCTTATCGTCAACGTCTGCTCGCCGACGGTGTTTTTATCGTACCCCGTCACGGTCACTCCGGCGGCGTTCAAATCGACGACAGACTGTTTCTTTTTTGCGACGACGGTCAATTTACCCGCCGACAAGTCTAAATCGTTGCCTTTGACAAACACCATTTGAGGCATTTGGCTGACGCTGATCTCGGCTTTATCGTTGCATGCGACGACTGCGAACACGCATGTCGCAAGCAGCAACGTTATCAAAGCGATCTTTACGAATTTTTTCATACTCGTCCCTTCTTTAATTTTAATTATCTGCGACCCAAACGGCAAAAAGCTTCGTGCCGTTTGAAACATCCGTTATTTTATCCGCGGCAAACTCCGCCGCAGACGCGTTTTCGACCTTAGACCAACCTGCAAAGACATATCCCTCTCTCTGCGGCGCGGCGAAAGTATTGACTGTATTGATATTTGACAGCGTTTTATCGTTTTTCGTCACCGAATAAACGTATCCGTCCTTCAGGACGCATCCCCATACGACGGGCCTGTAGCTCGAATTGAAGCGCGCGTTCCAATCTTCCTTGGGTTGAGCGTCCTGCGCGTAGATCGTGAGCGACTTGCACCCGTAAAACGCGTGCGCGTCTATATATGTCACCGTATCCCTCAACACAACGCTCTGCAACCCCGTGCAAGCCCTGAACGCCTGCTTGCCTATCGACGTTACGCCGGACGGCAGATCAAGCGACGTAAGCAAAGCGCAGCCGTAAAATGCGAAATCGCCGATGGTTTGCACGTTTGCGCCGAAGACGATTTCTTTGAGCCCCGCGCACCTGTAAAACGCATAATCGTCTATTGTCGTAAGCCCCGACGGCAATTCGATGCGCTCCAACCCGTTGCACCCGTAAAACGCCCGCGCGCCTATCGTCTGCAGTCCGTCGTTGAACACGACCTCTTCGAGGGCGTCGCAGCCGTAAAACGCTTTTGCGCCCATAGTCTCGACGTTCTCGCCAAAGACGACGCGCTTCAACGTGTGGATCGTGTTGAATGCGTTCGCGCCAATATGCTTAACGCCCGCGCCCAACACGACGACGTCTATACCGCCCTTGGACAAAATGAAATTTCCCGCCTCGTCGACATTATACGACGTATATCCGCAGCCGAAAAACGCATAATCTCCTATGCTTTCGACGCTGTCGGGGATCGTCAGCACGTCGTTGTCCGTATCCTCGCCCGAGGCGTTTGACAAAGCGCATTTGTAAAACGCGGAGCGACCTATAGACTTGAGCGTTTGAGGCAAAGCAGGCAATGCGAGCTTACCGCAGCCGTAAAATGTATAATCCTCGATATTTTCAAGCTCCGACGGCAAATTTACCGACGTAAGCTCCGTGCACTGATAGAATGCGGAGCGACCGATAGTTTTCACGGATTCCGGCAGACGCACGGACGTGACGGCGTTGCATTTGTAAAATGCGTAATTCGCGATACCGACGGTGCCGTCCTCGATGACGATCTCGCCGCTTGCGCGCTTTGCGTCGCAGCCGACGACCCAATTGCCGGCGTATGCCACTCCGTTGCTTGCGTTCTTATAGAGCGCGGCATTGTTGAACGCATAGGAGCTTATGACCTCGACGGAGCTCGGTATCTCTATGCTTTCAAGACGCGTGCAATCCATAAAAGCGTACGCGTTTATCACCTTCAGACTGCTGTCTGTCAGTTGGTGGTTGGTAAAGTCGTATGCGCCGAGTATCGCGTTTGTCAGCATTTCGCACTTATAAAACGCCTGCACGCCTATTTCTTCCACGCCGCTGCCTATGACGACGGCGGTAATTTTACTGCCTGCAAAAGCGCCGTCTCCGATGATCTTGACCGTGTCGGGCAAGGTTATCGAAGTCAGCTTGGCAAATCCCGATACGGCGGAATTCGCAATGCCGACGGCGCCCTCCTTTATCTGCAAGGCCGAAACTTCCGTAGACTTGCACCCGACAAACCAATTGCCGACGTACACGTCGTTTTGCGAGTTTTCCCAAAGAGCCGTGTTAACAAATGCGCCCTTGCCTATTTTCTTCACGCCTGCGCCGACATTGACCTCTGAAAGCGCCGTATCGTCGTAAAACGCATATTCTCCTATTGTTTCGACAGTGTCGGAAAGCTCGACCGTCTCAAGACCGTAGCACTTTGCAAACGCATACTGTCCCAGTTCTTTGACGCCGCGACCGAGAGAAACCGCCGCAAGGCTCTCGCATGAAGCGAAAGCAAATTCGCCGATGCTTTGCAGCTTCGCGCCGAATTTGACCGTGTTCAGCTTTTTGCAGCTGAAGAACGCGGAATCGCCAATCGTCTCGATGCCGTCGGAAAACTGCACCGAAAGCAGCTCCGTACAATAAGCGAACGCGTTTATACCGAGCGTTTGCAGATTTTTGCCCAGCTTCACGTTTTTTAGCGCCGTGCAATAGGCAAACGCGTTGTCGCCGATTTTTTCCACGCTGTCGGGTATGATCAGATCGTCGGGCAACATCCTGCAGCTTTGAAACGCCTTGTCGCCGATCTCCTTAAGATTGCTTGAAAACACGACTTCCTCAAGAGAAGCGCAGTTGTAAAAAGCGTTTGCGCCCACCGCGACGATGCCGTCGCACATCACTATGCCAGTAAGCTTGCTTTTGCCCGAAAACGCGTGGTCGCCTATCCTCGTCACAGGTATACCGCGATATTTGTCGGGTATAACGACCCTGCCCGTCGCGCGGCCCAATCCCGAGACCTCCGCCTCGCTGTTGTTATTCAAAAATCTGAACGTAAGACCGGTGTCGGCGTCCTGCGCAAACACAACGGGTTTAGACCACGCGGAGTCCTTATGATCCTTGCCGTCTCCGCACGCCTTTACCTTGAGCGTATAATCGCCTTCGGGCAGATCCATGCTCGAGAACGAAAAGGAATTTTTTCTTGTGTTTTTGGTCTCGTTGACGCCGTTTCCGCTTATGGAAACCATATAATAACGCGCGTTGTCGTCGGCTTTCCAGGACAGCGTAAGCGTAGGTCCGTCAAAATCCAGACCGAAGGGAGCGGGCAACGCCTTATTGTCGCAACCTACCAACGCGAACGCCGATACTGCGCAGACAACGATACATATAAATATCAAAAAATGAAATTTTTTCATCTTATCTCCTCAAAACTTGCCGAACCGGAATTGCAAGCGCGCCCGTCAGCGTTTCGCCTTCTCCGCTTTTTTCTGCTTATACTCCCTTATCAGCTCGTGCGGCAACTTGAACTTGAACTTGCGCGCCGCGATATCCAATAAGAAGAGCACTATCACGACAATCAACAGCGCTATGCGCGGGTCTACGTCCTTGTGTATCGTTTTTTCGAAGGTATCGAAGATATCTATGGCGTATTCGACTGCGATACCTCTGCCGTCCTCGGCAAGAGACTCCATATATTTTTCGCCTATAAGCTCCTTGGTCGGGAAATAATCGTATTCTCGCGAGTAAGGCAGCGTATGATACAGGGTCAAGGTCGCGAGCACGTTGCCGTCGGCGTCTTTTTTGTCTATTTTTATCTCATACACTCCGGGACAAGTCGCGGCGAAATTAAATCTCGAATATCCGTCGGCTACATGCACGGGGATGGGATCCACATAAAAGTCCACAGCCTCGCGGGACATCGGCTTGACGGAAACGGATACTGTCTGTCCCTCCTGCAGCTGCGCGTCAACGCTCGCCTGCACGGAATAATTGTCGTGTCTGACGACCGCGTTTATCTCGTCGGTTTTAAGCGCCTGCGAGGGGAAAAGATTTTTGACGATGTTTCCGATGATTGTCTGCCCCACGATATCGCTCAAAAACTTTTCCGACCAAATACCGTCGAGGTCGCTCATGAAGCTTCCCACGGTGCCTTCGCCGAACTTCCATTGCGCGTAGATAGGCACGAATTTGCCCATAAGCGGCACAACGATAGACTTATCGTCCTTGATTTTCGTGCCGTAATAGCCCGTGAGCGGAGGCATATCCTCCTGCGCTATGCCCGCGACAACGGACGTGTGGTGATTTATAGTCGGTACAAATTCTTCGCCGTAATTTATGCCCTTTATCGCCTCCGTCGTCATATCCTCGTACATGATGGTAGGCAGATTTTCGATCTCGCGGTCGGGCACGTTATAAAACTTTCCTCCTCCGCGCTTGCAGGTCTCCTCCATATTTTGGACAAGACCCGGGTCCATGCGTATGCCCACGATCGACATCGTGATGCCGCTCTTGACGTTGTTGTCGATATGCGGTCCGTACTCTTTTATCGTATCAGTGGGATTTCCGTCCGTGACAATAATGATATGGCGGCGTTCGACGCGTGCGGCGGCAAGCGCTCTTCCTGCGTTGTCGATAGCCGTCGAAAAGACCGTGCCTCCGCTGCCGCCCTCGGCGTCTCCGTGTTTATCCACTTCGTTTATCGCCTTGATGATATCGTCCTTTTGCGACATGGGCAGGACGCTCAATTTCGCGCCCGCCTCCGTATCGAAGGACATGACTCCGCAATAATCTCTCGACGACAGCGCGCCGAGGCAGGCTATCGCGCCCTTCTGGGCCTGCTCGAATTTGCCCATGCTCATGGAACCGGAGCAGTCTATCACTATCATGACCGCAACCGGCGGCGTATAATCTATCGCCTGCACGGGGAGCATATCCGCAAGCAAAGTGTTTGCGAGGTCGTCGCTGTTGTAGGCGTGATTTACAAGCTTGCCGTCGATCTCGTCGTTTTCTCCGCCGACCGTAAACAAACCGCCGCCGAACTGATTGACGTACTTATACAATATCTCGTCAAATCCCGCCGGCAGGTCGCTGTTTGCGATGTTCACCAATATGACCTGTTCGTATTGGCAAAGCTCCTTCACCGTTTTCGGGATAGAGGAGAAATCGGTATCGACGCCCAGCGCGGTCACGTTCATTCCGTACGAATCGGCAAGCAGAGCCTGCAAGGTCTGCGATTCGCCGCTTCTGCGCTCTATGAGCAGGATATTGTTCAAATCGTCGAGCTTGACATATGTGTGATAGCTGTTGTTCTTTGTAAGAACGTCCGCGCCGCACGAAATCTCAAATCTCAATTTGTGCATTCCGGGCAAATCGAATTTATGCGTCAACTCCACAGTCTGTTCGCCCTTCTTCAGCATATAAATAAACGGTGCGGACGGAACGTCGTTGTCATATATCGTGATCTCCACCGCGTTGCGTTGCACGTCGGGCGCATCGACGTCTTCAAAGCCGAAATTGCTGTTCAGCGAAAGTCCCACCTTGAAGTCGTCGCCCACGTTTATCTTATACTCCGGCAATTTTACGCTTGCGATCTGCACCTCGTCATGCTCCTCGTTGGGGAAATACGCCGTATCGACCTTTATCCCCTCCGCAGCGATGGATTTGATGACGGACATCGCGGTGCCGTCGGTCTCGACGCCGTCGCTCAACAGCACGATCTTGCCCAAAGCGGGTCTCTTAAAGAGAGCGCTTGCGTATTTCAACGCGGACGCAACGTCCGTTGCGCTCGTGTCCGGATCGGCGGAATTCAGATAACGGCGGTAGACCTCGTCGGAGTCGTTTGAAAGCTCCGCCGCATACAGTTGGTTATAGCCGAACTTGACTATGCCGAGCTTATAGTCGTCACCGCAAAGATTGACGACGGTCTGTATAAACTCGTCCTTGTCCGCCTGTGACGAACCGCCGCTGTCGGAGCAGTCCACCAATAAAATGAGCTCGTTCTCTTTATTGGGAAGGTCATAGCTGTAAGTCACGCCGGCAAGCAAAAACACCGCTATGAAAATAGCCGCGCAATGCAACACCAAGGATGCGATCCTGTTTCTGTTGCGCCTGTATTTTTTCTTTACGAGGAAAAAGGGCACCAACGCCACGCCTATGGCGGGTATCAGCAGCATAAGCAGCCAAGGATTTGTAAAATTCAATGTAAAATTCGTCATATATCCCTCGCTCCTTATCTGAAGTATTCGCGCGACTGCAAAAGCCACTCGACAAACAGCAGCGCGACCATTGCGGCGGCAAAATACGTCAGCAAGTCCTTATCGTCGTATTTTTCCTCGTTGTTGGCGTGAAGCAGCGGCAAAGCGTCTACCTCTTTTGTTATATTGCTCTCAAAGCTCGGCACTTTGACGAAAAAGTTGGATACTGCGATCACGTACTCGACGCCTTGTACGTTCGGCTTTTGCTTCATCGTCTCCTGCGTCAAGGTATAAGTGCCGGGCTGTTCTACGCGGAATTGCGCGGGCAACGTCTCGAAGTTGATATTGTCCGCGCCGGGGCCGTTGACGGTCAGATCCTCGCCCCTTGCGTTGAGCGTAAGCGTATCGCCTATCTCGAACATATGCCCCGTCAGCGTCGACGGAATAAAATATTCAAAAATATTGTACATGATCGTGGGGAATTCTTTGCGAACACCGACGTTTGAGAAGTTGAGGTTGAAAGTGCATACCGCGATCTTGCACTTGCTCTCGTTCTTGACGATAAGGACGGGGTCGCCCGCATATGACAGCACCTCGTCATAGCCCGCGGACGAAAGTATTCTCTTATAGTAAGACGTGGTGATGTTGTCCGCGTTCACGTATTTGTTTACGGGATGCTCCTCTCCCAATGCAAGCGTGGAATCGCTGCTTAAATTCACCGTCTCTCCGAGGCGGAAGCCTGCGCCCTCCGGCGCCTTGTCGGGATCTATCAAGACCACCACGCCGTCCGTCGGCAAGGTTTCGGGCATGGTATGCTCGAAAATATAAAAATCAAATCCCTTGAGCGCGGGCGCTTCGTCGGAGCGAAGCAGTGCGAGCTCCACGTTCCATTTGTCTTTAAAGCTCGTGCGGTAGTTGTTGCATATAGAATTGATGAAGGTGTTGGGGAAAGAGCTTGCGTATTGCACTTTTATCGTCTCTCTTTTGCCGCCGTAATAGTCGATGGAATTGTCATAGTTAAAGCCGTCGCTTTCATCTATGTATACCTTCAGATGGTCGAACGAATAAATGGCTCCTCCCGCAAAATCGCTCGAGGTGAGTCTGATGGTAGCCTCGTTTTCAACGCCGTCCAAAAACACGGTTTTGGAAATGTTTTCTTCGCGCCCGTCGTTTCCGTTAACGCCGTAAATATCGCAATTCACCGCGAGCTGCGCCGATTTGCCGTAGCATCCGACGTCTATAGTGATAGAATAATAGTTGTCCTCTTCGACCTTGGCGTCGCAGTTGAGCACGGCGGCGTTCCAATCGTCGTCGGCGGCCACGCTCACAACCTCGATACCGTTTTTATTGATATAGCTTGTGGCGGTATAAAGATATACCTTGGCGTTGCCGTTTATCTCGAGCACCTGCTCCGCAAGAGCCGCCGCGCCATCCATATCCGCAGACCCGAACGTGCATTTGGACGTGCCTTCGGCAAGCAGGTCGTCGAGCTCGTCCGCTACCATGACCGCGTCCGCCGCAGACGAACGCTGCGCAACGAAATACGCTTCTCCGTCCGCCACTATGACGGAAATGACTCCGTCGTTTTCCATCACGTTTTCCGCAAATTCCTTGACTCCGGCAACGGCTCTTTCAAAGCGCGATTCTCCGCCCTCCGACACCATCATGCTTGCCGAAGCGTCGATAATGACGACGCTTTCGTCTTTATAGTTCACTCTTTCTTCCAATATGGCGGGCTTTGCCAACAACAAGGCGCACAAAACCAGCACCAAAAGCTGACATAAAAATATGAGTAATTGGCTCAAGCGGCTTATGGGAATACGCTTTTTTTTGTACTTGAGACTCAACTTCCAGACATACGTGCTGGAAATTCTCTTTTGCTGATAATTGGGCTTAATGATATAAATCAATATAAGCGCAATCAAGGACAGCAGTCCCAATAAGCCTAACGGGATGATCAAACTCATGACATTATACCTTTTTTAAGTAGCTCGCCAAACAGCATATTCTCTATTGGATTGTCCGTTTTCACGGTGATAAACGCCGCTTCGCGCGACACGCAAAACGAGCTTATATCCGATATAAGATCCGCAAGCGCATCTTCATAGGCGACCTGCATGCTGCGGGTTATCCTCAACTTCATGTTTTTATCGTCCAGAGAGTCGCTTGCCTCCGAATCGATAAGATGATATCTGCCGCTGTAAACAGGCTCCACCTCCTCGGGAGTAAGCACCTGTATAAGCAAAATTTGTCTCTTTTTATAGCAAAGATAATCTATCGCGCCCTTCCAATCCTTATCCGTGAGAAAGTCGGATATGATCACGGTGAGCCCGTCCTTCGTGCCGTCGTCGACGCAGCTTGTGACCGCCTGCGAAATCTCCGTCTCGCCGTCGAATTCCAATTCCTCGAGAGAGCTTATCGCGCGGAAGAAGGACTGCTTGCCCACAATAGTGCCGAACGGGTTTTCGCATACGCCTCCCTTCATCAACTGAAAGGAAGTTTTATCCATATTGTGGACGGACAAAAAGCCGAGCGCCGCCGCAACGGCGATCGCATACGCGCCCTTCTTTTCGTCTGTTTTCCCCATAGAAGCGGAGCAATCCAAAAAGATACGGGTGTGCATCTGTCTTTCATCCGTAAACAATTTGATAAAAAACTTTTCAAAACGACTGTATAAATTCCAATCGATACGCCTTATGTCGTCGCCCAGCATATATTCGCGGTAATCGGCGAATTCCACCGTCTGACCGTAGGTCCTGACAAGGTGTTTTCCCCCGAAAAAGCCCGCCAGATCCGTCTTGAGATTGAGCGCAAGCGTTTCGAGCCTACCGAAGAATTGGTCGTTTAAGTAGGATGCTGCCATTATTTTCTCCCGAAGAGACCCTTCTTTGCCTTTTTAGTTTCCGTCTCCTGCGGGATATCGATATCCTCCGCAGGCTGCTGTTGCTCCTCTTTTGTCTTTTCGTCGTTATCGGCCTTGATCGTCGCCTTTTTGCCGCCCAGCTCCTTGATTATCATTTTTATAATTTCATCGGGCTCGACTCTTTGCGCGATAGCCTCGAAATTGAGCTTCATGCGGTGACGGAGCACGGGATAAGCAAGCTCGTTCAGATCGTTGTAGGAAACGTTGAACCTGCCTTGCATGAGCGCGCGCACCTTCGCCGCCGAAATAAGCGCCTGACCCGCGCGGGGGCTCGCGCCGAGGCGGACGTATTTCTTTGCGGTCTCCGTCGCGCAGTCTCCGTCCGGATGCGTTGCGGAGCACAGAGTCATTGCATAGCGCAGCACGTCCTCCGCGACGGGGATCTGATTGGCGGTCTTGCGCATCTCAAGCAATTCGTCGCCCGTACATGCGGAATCCGCGACCTCCGCCATTGTCTTTTGCGTCATATTGACTATCGCCATAAGCTCGTCGAGATTGGGGTTTTTGACGATAAGTTTAAACATAAAGCGGTCCATCTGCGCTTCGGGCAAAGGATAAGTGCCGTCCTGCTCGATCGGGTTTTGCGTCGCGAGCACGAAAAACGGCTCGTTGAGTTTTCTCGACACGCCCATGACGGTGACGGTATGCTCCTGCATCGCTTCGAGTAAAGCGGATTGCGTCTTCGGAGTCGCGCGGTTTATCTCGTCCGCAAGGATGATGTTGCTGAAAACGGGACCGGGCTGGAAGCTGAACTGCGTATTGCCTGCCTCGTCCTTGACGATGATGTTGGTGCCGGTGACGTCGGCGGGCATGAGGTCGGGCGTGAACTGAATTCTTGAAAAAGGCAAATTGAAAACTCTGCCCAGCGACCTGACAAGTCTCGTCTTGCCTACGCCGGGAACGCCCTCCAAAAGCACGTTGCCGCCCGCGATCATCGCGATGACGGTGCCCTCGACGATTTCCTTTTGACCGATAACGTCACGCTCTATCTGTTTGAAAATGTTTGCGCATTGCTCGCTGAACTTCTTTATACTTTCTTCTGTTGCCATAATTGCCTCTCTCAAATTATTTTTATATCAGACGCTTTCAAAATAAGCCTCTATAAATTTTCTCAATTCCGGCGGGAGCTCGTCCATAGACGAGATTTCCTGCATCGCCTCTTCATAGTATTGCTCGAGCCAATCGCGATAATAGATCTCGCCGTTGATTATCTGATTGCTCTCGCTCCACTTGCCGCCTGCTCCGTCGCCCTTGCCGTCGCCTTTTCCTTCGCCCTCCTGGTCTCCGTTGCCTGAACCCTCGCTGCTGCCGGGCGAGCCGTTGCCGTCGCCCTCGTTGCCCTGCGAGCCGTCTGTTTCACTGCCGTCGGCAGGTTGGTCGGACGCGCTGTCGCCCTCGTTGCCGGGGCCCTCGAAATCGCCATCTTCGGGATTGTCGCCGTCGTTCATCGATTCAAACATAGCGGTCACTTCCAGATCCGCAGTCACCTTCAGATCCGTTCTGCCGGGATTTTTGTTGCCGTCGCTCCAGCCCACAAACACGTATCCGTCGAGAGCGACCGCCGTCACGGAAGTCGCGTCCTCGCCGAACTTCAGAAGCTGATCCGTCTCGCCGTCGATCTCGCCGCCGTCTTCCGCGATATAAGTCGCCTCGATAAAGCTCTCCATAGGATCGACGTTGCCGGAGGGGCTTGACACGACGCCTCCCATATAAAGGCCGCATACCAAGCTGAACGTAATGCCGAAAGCCGCCGCGCACGACGTCATCGCCACAAGGAACTTGGGCATCGTCATCTTAAGCGACGACGCTTTGACGGAGTCTATATGCGCCCTTGCGTCGTCTCGCTGACAGCTCGCCATATACGAATCGACTTCCTCATAATCGAGCATCGTTACGGCGCGCTCTTCCAATCCCAAAGCGTCGACTCTGCGCGCCGCCTGCCTGACGGACGGCTTAAACTTCAAAAAATAAGTCAACAGACCCGCGATAACCGCGGTCCCCGCTCCTGCGCCTATAGCGATCCAAACGCCCGCCTTATAGCCGCACAGCCAACATATCAGAGCGATCAGGCCTCCGACGATAAAGCCCGCTGTCGCGCCTGCCAGACACGCCTTTATGACTGCTTCCGCCGTCAGTCTAGATTTGAATTTATCAAAAATACGGTTATCTTTCATATAGCGATCCTCGATTTTAGATATACTTTATAATATTTTATGATTATACCATACAACCATCGGTGTGTCACGCAAAAACTGTATGGATATTTTTACTAAAATCTACACGCCTCTCAAAATGTTGATGGTTACCGCCGCAAAAGCGGCGGTAACCGTTGCAATTTGAATTGCTATGGCGTCGTTGTCCGTCAGCCCTGCGAGGCCTGATAATCATACACAACGGTTGCGCTCAAGCTGTCGAAATCGATGCTTGGATACGCGGCTTTTACGGCCTCCTCCGAATCGGTGAAGCATATGGTCTGCTCGCTCGTCCAATTTGCGAAAACGTTGCCCGCATACGACGAAATTTCGAGCATATCCACGGACAGCACAATGGTTTTGACGGTCGTCATATAATACATCCATCTGGCATATCCTGTCGCCGCCTCGAGTTCTTTCTCTCTGCCTTCCTCGAACATGAGCACGTCAAGGTGCGAATTTCTGAACGCGTTGTCCTCGACATTTCTTTCGACAACGTCTTTGGGCATCACGAACGTACCCGTCATGCCGGCAGGAACGCTGATAAGCTTCAGCGTAGGCAATTGAGATGAGTTTCCGGCGTCGTCGTATACATATCTCGTGGTATATGAGAACAATGCGCCGTTTACCACCGTGTACTTCTCGTTTTCGCCCTCCATCGCATAAGCGGTGATCGACGTACACTCGTTGAGCCCGTAACCGCTATCCTTTATCGTGAGCATGCTTATTTCCTTCATATCACTCGCAAGAGTGAGCGTGCCCTTCTTGCCGCCGGGTACGCTGACAAGCGCCACCGTCTCCGACTCCGTGCCGGACCAGCTTCTCTTGAAGAGCTGATACAACGCGCCGTCTACCACCTTAAATCTCGCATTAGCGCCGCCTTCCATCGTATAGTTTTCAACTGCGAAGCAGCCGCTGAACGCGTCGCTGTTTATGAGATATAGATCCTTTGACAACGCGAGATTTCCCTTTTTGCCCGCGGGGACGCTCAAAAGCGTGGCGCGGACGCTGCCGTTGATCTCTTCAAAGGAATACAGCGCGCCGTCGATAACTTTAAACATCGCGTTACCGTCGCCGTCCATGCTGTACGCTTCGAGCGAGCTGCAGCTTGTAAATGCCGAACGCAGAGTGGTAAGCTTGGACGGAAGCTTGACAGAGCGAAGAGACGTGCATCCGCTGAAAACGCTATAGTCCAAAACCGAAACGCCGTTGGGGATTACTATGCTTTGCAGCTTTGTGCAGTTTTGGAACGCCGCCCTGCCCAACGCGGTGAGATTTTGCGGCAATTCGATATTTTCGAGCGATACGCAGCCGTAGAAGGCATTGTAACCTATTTCCTCCACGCTTGCCGGCAATTCGATCGTCTTAAGCTGTGTGCAGCCTGCAAAAGCATAAGACCATATCTCCGTGACCGCTCCCAAAATAACGACCTCTTCCAAATGCTCGCAGCCGGCAAAAGCATAGCTGCCTATAGTCGTCATCGTGGCGGGCAAGGTTATGCTCGTGATGCCGCAGCCCTCAAACGCGTTCGCCGCTATTTCCGTTATCGTCGACGGGAGCACGAGCGCGCCGGATTTGGACGCGGGCATGTTGACGATAGCGGTGACGGAGCCGTTGTACAAAACGCCGTCTATGATCTTGAAGTTATTGTTGCCGTCGTTGTCCATGGCAAAGCCCTTTATTCCGACGCAGTTGGTGAACGCAGACGAAGACATGCTTGACAGCGAAGACGGCAATTTTACGGTCTCGAGACTCGTGCAGTTTTCAAAAGTATCGCGCTCCAATATCTTTATTGCGTTAGGCAAGACGATATTTTTCAATTTCGCGCAATTAGCAAAGACGGAATGTCCGAGCGTTTCCAATGCAGCCGGCAGGGAAACCGTTTCCAGCGCTCCGCAATTTGTAAACGCGCTTTCGCATATTTCAGTCACGTCGGCGGGTATTTCGATCGACTTGAGCATCGGGCAACCGCTGAACGCCGAACGCTCTATTTTTTTCAGACCGGCGGGCAACGTCACCGATGCGAGCGACTTGCAGCCCGAAAGGAACGCGTACGGCAAAACTGTGATGTTAGAGGGCACTTCAAAGGTCTCGAAGCCCGTATTGCTGAACAGATTTGTGCCGAACGACGTCACGCTTGCGGGAATATTGAGCTGTTTCAGGCTCTCGCACCCCGCGAACATACCGTCGGAAAGCGCAGTCGCCTTTTCGTTGAGCGTCACTCTCTCAAGCGATTTGCAATCGTAGAACAAATTCTTGCCGTAAACGGCTGCGGTAGCGGGTATGACTATGCTTTCAAGAGATCCGCACTTTTCAAACGCGCTTACGCCTAGACGCGAAACGGACGACGGTATGGCGATATTTTCAAGAGATGCGCAACCTGTAAATGCCGAGTCGCCTATCTCTTTACACTTGCTGCCCTCCTCGAAGATCACGGTATTAAGCGCCGTGCAATCCTGGAAAGCGCCGTAGTGATACGGCTCGAAGCTTCCGTCGGAAGAAAGCCTGTCTTCGATGCACGTCACGCCTGCGGGTATGGTTATCCTTTCAAGCGCGGTGCACTTGTAGAAGGTGCCTTCGGGTATCGTTTCAAGCTGCGAGCCCTGCGCGAACGTCACGGACTTGAGCGCCGAGCAGTACTCTTCGCCGGAGCCGGAATTATCCGAGAAGGTGAACACGCCCATCTTCTGGAGACTTGCGGGCAAGGACACGCTCTCGAGCGATACGCACTTTTTAAACGTATAATTGCCTATTTCCCTCAAGGCTTCGCCGAATTCGACGGATTTCAAAGCGGAGCATTGATTGAACACATCGTTGCCTATCACGCTCAAGCCCTGCGGCAGCTTTATAGTTTCAAGCGATGCGCACATAAAGAACACGCTGTCGCCCATGGAATCGAGCTTTATGCCGTCCGCAAACGTGACCTTGCTCAACGCGCCGCATCTGTAGAATGCGCTCGAGCCCAGAGAGGTCAACGTCGCAGGGAGCTCTACCTTCTGCAAGCCGGAGTTTTCAAATGCGTTCGCTTCTATGACGAGAGAAGCTTTTCCGCCCTTTTCGAATTTTATCTCCGCAAGCGAGCCGCAGCCGGAAAATGCTCTGCTTCCGATAATCTCGACCGTATTGGGCGCCGTTATGCTTTCAAGCGCAGAACATCCGTAAAACGCGTTTTCGCCGATTTCTTTAAGACCCGCGGGCAGGATGATCGATTTGATATTTTTGTTGTTTGCAAACGCGCTGTTTGCAATCGCCGTGACCGTAGACGGAACAGTATAGGTCTCCGCGACAAGAGTCGTAGGATAGGACACCAACGTCTTCATATCCTTGCTGAACATGACGCCCTTGATCGACGCAAAATCTTTATTGTTTGCGGAAACGTTGATTTCCTGTACGTTTGTCTCCGTAAAGACGTTGGGATCGTAGGACTTGAGCTTTGCCGAAAGCGTGACTCTCTCAAGAGATGCGCATCTCATAAACGCGTTTTCCCGTATTTCGACCACGTTATCTGACATCACGATTTCCACGATACCGTTGCAGGATGCAAACGCTTTCTTGCCTATGACCATATCCGCGGTCCCGCCCGCAAATTCTATTTCCGTGATCTTGGAGCCTTCGAACGCGCTTTCCGCTATCAAAGCGACGTGCGCATCCACGACGACCTTGCCCGTTTTGTTGACGGGGCACATGACGAGCACCGATTTGTCGGCAGTGTACAGCACGCCGTCTACGGAGCAATAATAGGCTCCGCCCGCGGCGACGTTGACGTTTTCAAGCTTCGACGAGGACGCGAACGTGCTTACGCTCACTCCCGCGACAACGTTGCCGTAGCCGTCGGTATAATCGGATATTCTCGCAGGCAGATCGACCGTTTTGAGCGAGTTCATATAATAGAACGCTCCGTCGCCCAAGGACAATGCCGCCGTGCCGCCCGCCTCGAAGCTTACCGTCTCCAACGTATGCACGCCGTAAAACGCTTTCTCGCCGACGCCGATACGGAATTCGCTCGTGCCCTTTTCGTCAACGACAACGTTGCCGTTGGCTACGGATTTGGGTATCGTTATCTCCTCGAGCGCGGTTCCGTCAAACGCTTCTTTGCCGATATGCTTCAATTTCGAGTTTTCGCCGAACGAAACGCTTGCCAGCTTATAGCAGCCCTCAAACGTGTTCGCGCCGATAAACACGGTGCGCGCCGGCAGCTCGATCGCCTCGAGATATGAACAGGACTTGAATACGCCGCCCTCGGCAAGATTGCCGTAATTGTCCGTCTGGGACGCGTTCCGCGCGCCGAGAATGAGGTCGTCCGCGCCGCCCGCCTCAAACGTAACGGACTTCGTATAGCTGCTTGCAAACGCCTCCGCGCCTATAGCCTTCACCGTGTTGGGAACGACGTAATTATCAAATTTTGCGCTATAAAACGCTTTATAGCCGATATATTGCAAGCCATGCGGCAATTCGACGGTTTCTCCGTATCCGTACGTGCTTTCAAACGCGCTTTCGCCGATGGAGACGAGTTGCGAATTTTGAGCAAAGCTCACGCGCAACTCATCGGGCATCCAGCCGCATTTGTAGAACGCGGATTTACCTATCGTCCTGACGCTCGCAGGCACTTCGACCGACGCCAAACGCTGATTGTTATAGAACATGAAGTCGCTTATGCTCTCAAGTCCTTCGTTGAAAGTGAACGAATTGAGATAAGTCATCTCCGCAAACGCGTATTCGCCGACAGTTTTCGTGCGTGCGGGCAGTTCGATCGATTTCATGTACGAACTATCGCAGCCGTAAAACGCGTACGCGCCTATTTCGAGAGAAGCCGCGCCGTCTGCGCCTGCATCAAAGATGATTTCCTTAAGGCTGCCGCATTCTCTGAACGCGTCGTTGCCTATCTTGGACACGTTTTTGCCTATAGTCACGCTTTGAAGCTTATCGTTGCCTCTGAACACGCCGTCCGAAATTGTCGTAAGCGTTGCGGGCAGGACGTATGCGGTATCGGCTTTGCTTTGCGGATAGAACAGTATCGTGGTTTGGTTTTTATCAAACAGCACTCCGTCCACGCTCGTGAAATAAGGGTTTTCAGGATCAACGACGACTTTCTTCAAGGATGTGCATCCGCTGAAAACGCCGGGGAGACTCGTCATATTCTTGGGCAAATTCAAGGTCTGCAAGGAGCTGCAGTTGTAAAATGCGTCGTTGCCGAAGGTCAGATTATTTTTGCTTGACGCAATGACGATCTCCTTCAATCTGTCGCAGTCGCGGAAGGCCTGTGCCCCTATGCTCTTCAAATTCGCGGGGAGCTCTATGCGGTTGAATTCGGAGTCGTCGCATCCGTAAAACGCGCCTTCGCCGATATGGGCGATATTGTTGCCCGCTTCAAAGACGACGGACGTCAGATCGTCGCACTTTCTGAACGCGTATTTGCCGATCGTGACCTCGCTCAAGCCGTTGCCCTTGAAGGTGACTTTCATAAGCTCCGTGTCGTAAAACGCGCATTCTCCCACCGTTGTAACCGTATTGGGTATGACGACCTCGGTTATCGAGTTGCATCCGATAAACGCGCCGTCCGCAATAGTCGTCACGCCTGCGGGGACTACGAATTCTCCCTTTACGCCCGGCAAACAATACAGCAGCGTCGTGCCGTCGGCGCTGTAAATAACGCCGTCCTCGGACGAATACGTCTTGTTGCCTCTGTCTATAAATATGTTCTCAAGATTTTTGCAGCCCACAAACGCGTTGGTCACGCCGGACGTGAGGCTGACCTCTTGCGCCGCGGGAGAGCCTGTCGCTCTTAAAAGCTCGTATTTGGTCAGCGCTATGCTCGTAAGGCGCGCGGGCAAGCTTACGGTTTTAAGCGCGGCGCAGTTTGTAAACGCGCCGTCCGCAATAGTCAACGCGTGCACGGAGCCCGTATCGAAAACTATCGTTTCAAGATTTGCGCAGTCCCTAAACGCTTCCCTGCCTATCGTATTCACGCTGGAAGGGATCACAACCCTGCTCAACTTGCTGTTTGCGAACGCCGTCGACGGTATCTCCGCAATTCCGTCGGGAATGCGATAGCTGCCCGTCTTGGCAAGCGGCATATACGCGATCTTCGCGTTGATCGCCGACGGATCGGAGGGTTGAGAATCGATGCTGCCGTTGTCGAACAGCACGCCGTCCGCAGACCAATAACGAACTCTCTTATTCCCCTCGACCTCATAGACGTTGATCGCCTGCAATCCGGAGCAACCGCTAAACGGGTCGATATCGGAGATAAGCTCGATCGTATCGGGGATATTTATCGTCACGAGATTGGAGCAACCGTTAAACGCGTTGCCGGAGAGCATCCCAACTCTTATACCATTATATTCCGCAGGTACGGTAACCTCGGACACCTGACTTATTCTGCTGCCCTTCATGACGGCGTAGATCTGTCTGCCGGCATTATTGGTGAGCGTAAAGCTCAAAACGTCGTCAAACCAGAAGGCGTATACGTCGGCATTGTCCGTCCTATTCCACGGCGCTATGCTGTTGCCCTTTTCGTCCGTATATTGCACGCCGTTTCCGTTCGGCGCGCTATACCAGCCTCCGAACGCGGAGGTTGCGTCGTTTGCTTGGGGCACGGTCAGATTGAAGTCTTTCTTATAATAAACGCTGCCGTTTGTCTCCGATCCGACGCCGCCGTCGCCGTAGTGATACGTCACTTTATACTCTTTTGCGGTATAGCAAGCGTAGAGCACAAGGTCCCCCGACGCTTTAAACGCGCTGTCCTTATACGCCGCGCCGTTGCTTTCGGGTCCGCGAGGGGTATTGTACCAGGCAAGGAAATCATATCCCTGTTTTTGCGGCGCGGGCAAAACGACTTCGTCGCCCACCGCCTTATATTGCTCCTCGACGCTGCTGCCGCCGTCGCTGACAAATGTCAGAGTATGCGCGTATACCGTTGCGGAAACCCACTCGAAGGCCGCGCCCGTCTCGTTGACAAATCTGACTTTAAGCGTATTCGCGCCCGCTTTGGAAAGATCGATGCGAGCAAAGTTGACGCCGTCGGTCACGCTGAACGCCGGCTGATCGTTTATCTGCACGTCATAAAACGCCGCGCCTATAACGTGCGCCCACGACAGAACGCTGTTTTCGTATTTGAGGCTGTCCGCCATCGCGAGATTGCGGGCGTCTACGGGGTCGGTCGCAAGCGAGTTGGACGTCGCGCCCTTCGCGACTACGGTTATCGTATAATTCTCTTTTTCCGCAAGCGTGACCTTGCCTGCAAGGTCGACGCTGTTCGTAGCGGTATTTACAGTCCTGCCCGCAATAATCACGTCGTAAGAGGTCGCGTCCTTGACGGCGGTCCAGCTCACTACGGTGCCCTTTATCCTGATATTTGCGGGGGTCGCGAGATTTTGCTTGTCAAACGTAAACTCCGCCGCCTCGGGAGATATGTAAAGCGTTGAAACGGGATACACCTTCACGACGATACCGCCCTCGCGCTTTGCGCATTCCTTGAGGCTGATGCCGTTTACGGCGCCGATATTGACGTACTCTTCGCTGTGAGCTTCGTTGCCGCACTTGACCGACACCATATAACCGGTCGCGTTTTCGACCTCGTTCCAAACGAGCTTTTGAGTTTGCTCGTCAAAAGCAAAATCCGTGACGGCGGCAAGCTTCGGCGCATATACGTATTGCTTCGAGACGGAAGCGGCATAGCCTTCGCCGACTGCCGTGACGGTAAACCTGATGCCTCCTTTTTGCATCATGCAATCCGCAAAATCAAAGTACGTGGAATTTCCGTTGTCAAAATTGACGTGATTGTGGGCTTTGTCTCCGCAATCGACGGTAATCAGATATTTTTCGGCGTTTTCTACCGCGCCGAACAAGAGCGTTGAAGGCTCGACCACTTTGAATTGAGAAACGCGGGCGAGCGATTTGTTTTTATAAAGACGCGTGGCGACCGCGTTGTCCGCCGCGCCCGACATTGCGACCGCGGTCACGGTGACGGTATAATCGCCCGCAATGTAATCCGCAAAGGAAATCGCCTCCACCGTGCCTCCGATGGATTTATTGCGCACTATGTATTCTCCGTCGGGACCCTGAACGGACAAAAGATACTCTTTGACGTTCGTTCCTACCGCATTCCAGCTCACCGCATTGGAGGTGACGTTGACGACGGGCGCAGAAAGCTTTGTGCCCGAGGTTTTTTCCTGCCAGAGCGCGTACAGCGTCACGTCCGCGTCAAGGCTCATACCGTCGGTGACCTGGTAGGACAAAAGGTCGCCGTTATCAACCTCGCTGACCCACCAGCCGTTGAAAATATATCCTTCGCGTTCTACAACGGGCAAATCGAACAGCTTGCCGCCGAGCGTGGACTTGGAGGGCGGGTTTTCTCCGCCGTTATTCGCCACGAAATCCGCCGCGAACTCCACCTGTCCTATCTTTTTCTCCACCCAACGCGCGTATACGGTCGTATCGGCAGTTATAAGCTGCGAATTGAACGGGAAAGTCGACGCGAAATCGGCGTCCTTATACCAGCCCACAAAAATATATCCGTCTTTCGTCGGATCGTCGGGCTTTGCGACCTTCTTGCCGTTGACGACGGTAGCGCCGTTTACGGGGCTTCCTCCGGCGGCGTCGAAAGTAACCGTATAATTGACCTTCTTCAAAAATCTGAATTCCGCGTCGTCATAAGTCAAAATTATGACTTCGTCCTTTAAAATCGCGGAAATCTGATTTTCGCCCTTTTTGTCGGGCTTCAGGGTGAGTACGTCCTCCTTGAGCGTATAGCTTCCCTGTTTTGCAACATCGGAAATCGCCAAGGAGAATTTATTTCCCGCGCCCAAAACCACGCTATATTCTTCTCCGCCCGCGTCGTAATAATATACTCCCGCCTCGGGACCGTCCTGCGGCTCCGGTTTGTTTTTATTCTTATTACATGCAACGACGGCAACGCTCACGAGCGCAATCACGATCACGAGTAACGAGATTAGCAATAAGTGACTGAATTTGTTCTTTTTCATAGCGGTTCTCCTTTAAGGCGCAGCCCTCGTTTTAAAATCTATCATCTAATATGGTATAAATATAATAGAACAATAAATTTTATATATTATATAATACCCACACTTTATTGAAATTGTCAAAAGATTTTATGCAGAAATATTAAATAATTATGAAAATTTTTGATTTATTTACGGTTTTAAGTTGATTTTTATGCATAATTATAATTTATTTATGCGTTTATGCAAAAATCGGTCGTCGACATGCGATTGTACGGCGTTTCTTACATCCGCCGCCAAAGACAAGGTTTTATATGCTTTTGCTTGATCCTTCATGCGCCGGACCGCAAATCGCAAAGTCAGCGCCGCTATGGGATCCGACGAGTAAGCGCAAGAGCCTAAAAGCAACTCCCTCGACATAATAGCGAGAGATTTGAACGGCTATGTCGAGCGGTAACGACCTAAACCGAATTTTTGCAACTGATAAAAATATGGCAAATCGCAAACAGAACGGAAAAAGCAATAAGCGGAATATTTGCCAAAACAACGCCGCTGAATAAGAATATGCAAGACGGAATTATCGAAAGAGATAACGCTTTTAATTTGCCGTTTTTATTCCAACATATCGCCCAAAAAATCAGATATGCCAAGCATAAAACGCCGTTTACAGTTAAATAGACAATAAGCGCATAATCAAACCAAAAGTTAAAGTACGTATACGGAATATTAAAAATCATCAGACAAAAACAACCGTATCTACCGATATTTTCCAAAACTTCAACCGTCTTATTACGATAGCCGCTATCGTTATCTTTATGCTTTACGGCATAAATAATGTTTGGTATCATAATGACCGCCATTATTATAAGTCCGTAATAATTAAACCAAGTCATACAACAAACGCTCCGAGAGGCTTTCTCCGCTAAATTGAGATTTATCTGATAAATCAAACGTATCAATGCTTCCACGGACGACTTTTATCAAGCCAGCCGTTTTTATACCAATACTCATTATCAAGTCCCGCAACACCGCTTTTACGCACCTTTTTCTGAATAAGTCGACAAAATATAAACTTGATTTTTGTAAAAAGCTTCGTGCGAGCAGGTCGGTCATAATTTATTTCAGCGAATCGAATAGCAAGCTTATTTATCTTTTCAGTTAACTTTTTGCGTTTCTTTTCAGAAAGTTTATCCCATATAATATCACTCATAAGTGCGCCGTTAAATATACCGATTTTCGATATTCCCCACCAGGACAAACTGTGCTTAATATCTTTTGAGGTTGATTTTGCCCCTGCGCCAAGACATTGCGTAATAACGACCGCGCGTTTATCAAACATTTCGGGCGCAGGTCTGTGCGGCATCCAACGATAACCAAAATGGTCTAATAACGCTTTCATTGCACCTGTTGCGTGCATCACATATGCGGGAGACGTCATAACGATCAAATCGGATTCAATAAGCGTTTTTTCAATTTCATTTATGTAAATAAAGTCCTTACAGTTTTGTTCGCCTTTCATAAAGCAGCTTGTACAGCCTATACAAAAAGACGGACAATCTTTCGGCAAAAAAAACTCAACTATGTCTGCACTTTGAAAGTTTTGCAGAAAAATCTCCTTTAAACGATATGTAACGCCATGCTTTTCCGTGCCGTTTATTACAGCTATTTTCATATTATCTCCGTTAAATTATTGTTTATCGCTTGATTTAAGCAATTAAATTATACCGCAAATCAACGACATTTTCAACTATAGAACAGTGTGAAAATAGAGTCTTTAGAACTATAGCGAGGGCGACAAGGTCGTGGCAGAAAGCTGCCGTAATAGCGAGCGCGTATGCTTGCATACTAAAGCGAGCGTCAGTTTGACCGTGGGTCAAAACGGCAACATCGTTGCTGTGCATTGACACGCAATGCGAAGTTCAAGCCAAACAAAAAACAATCCCACAACGTATTAGTGTGGAATTTGAGCGGTTATGGTGAAGACGACAAGGTCGTAGGCAGTGAAACTGCCGTAATAGCGAGCGCGTATGCTTGCATACTAAAGCGA
>CANDBZ010000006.1 GCA_947383095.1 uncultured Clostridia bacterium
TTGGTGACTGGAGTTCAGACGTGTGCTCTTCCGATCTCCTCTTCGACCGATACGCCGAATTTCGCCGCATACGTTGAATTTTTATTGCTGTTAAATGCAGATGCGACGTTTACGCCCGCAACGGGAACGGAGGAAACATCCTGCGCCTGGGCTGCTCTGCCGTACTTTTCCACTCCTTTTGCAGCAATCGCAAAATTTGAATTATTTACCGCAACCAAGGCAGAAGTAAAAATCAATGAAAAAAGCAAAGCGAACAAAACCGCCTTGAACGCAACCTGCGCAACATGCCTTAAAGTCACTCTGTTTGTGCCGTCAAGCTTGTTTCTTCTCATAATCTCCCATATATGCCGCGCGCTACGCGCACAGCGCACATATAACATCTTTTTTTATTTTATAATATACGTACAATCTTTTCAAGAAAAATATTTGACAAATTGTCAACTTTCGCAGTAAATTTGTGTAAACTTCAATTCCGCAACTTTAGATATACGGTTTTTTGCTTTTAAAATTTTACTTCGCGCATAAATATAAAAAACGCGCTATACTGCGCGCTTTATGGTATCTAACGATATATTTTCAATTTTTTGAGCGTGAGCTCATCCGGACAATAAGCAAAATCTCTGTCTTCGTCTCCGTGATAATCGCTGCCGCCAGTCGCCGTCAATTTGTATTTGCGGCAGAGCGCGTTGAGCGCGGCTCGGTCCGCGTCGGTATGCCCGGGATAGTTGACCTCCATCCCCCTCAAACCGAACTTCGCAAGCCCGTCGACAAGCATATTCAGCTTTCCGTCGACAAGAAATCTCTTGGGATGCGCGAGGCTCGCAAAACCGCCGCAGTCGTTTATCATTTTTATTGCCTCGATAGGAGTCACGCGCCGCACCGCGCAATACGCGCTCGCGCCTGTTTTCAGGTATTTTTCAAATGCTTCGTTTGTATCTCTGCAAAAGCCCTGCGCCACCATGGCGCGCGCGATATTCATGCGCCCGACTCCGCGCGCGGCAAAATCCATATCGAGCTTGACGCCTAAATCGCGCAGCTTTTTGCCTATCTCTACGTTTCTCTGCGCGCGTTGATTTTGCACGCCCTCGAGCGCGGTAAGAAATGCTTCGTCCTTATCGTCTATGTTATAGCCCAAGATGTGGATTTCGCACACCGTATATGCCGAGATCTCTATGCCCTTGACAAAACCGATACCTCTGCCTCTCGCCGCCTCCTCCGCCTGCGCGATGCCGCCCACGGTATCGTGATCGGTGACGGCAAGGATATCTATACCCTTTTGCACAGCCCGATCCACGACCTCGGCGGGCGTGAGCTTGCCGTCGGATGCTGTCGTATGTATGTGTAAATCGGCTTTCATTAAAACCTCCGTTGCGTCGGCGCTCCGCCCTCAAGCGGAGCTGTCATTCGATTATTTCAAAATTTTCCTCTGCTTCCGCATCGGCGGGCAGATATGCGGGCTCTTCTCCCGCGATGACGCTCACCTTATCAAGCTTTTTGCGTATGTATTCTGTGCGTTTCTCCGCATTAGATAGCGTGTTTTGCACGCCCGCGAGCTTATCGCCCGTCTGTTGCAGCAGCTTGCTGAATTTCTCGAAGTCGCCTATAAAGCCCTGCAACAGCTTGCCTATCTCCGTGCTGCGCTTCTCAAGCGCGACGCTCTTGAAGCCCATTTGCAGGCTGTTGAGCAGCGCGGCGATAGTCGTGGGACCGCACACCATCACGCGGCATCTCGTCTGCACGTCCTCCACCAGACCCTCGCGCTTTATCACCTCGGCGTAAAGTCCCTCCGTCGGCAGATACATTATCGCGAAATCCGTCGTCTTGGGCGGCTTGACGTATTTGTTGCGTATGCTCATAGCCTCCGCCTTTACCCTTGCCGCCAGCGCCTTGCCCGCGCTTTCAACGCCCTCCGCGTCCGCTCTGTCCGCCGCCTCCGCAAGCCGAGCGTAGTCCTCGATAGGGAACTTCGCGTCTATGGGCAGCAAAACCTCTCCGTCGCCGTTGCCCGGCATTCTTATGACAAAATCCACCGCGTCGTCGCTGCCGCGCGTAAGCCGCACCTGTCTGTCGTATTGCTCCGGCACCAGTATCTGCGCCAACAGGCTTTCAAGCGCCACTTCTCCCCAGGTGCCGCGGGTCTTGACGTTTTTGAAAATTCTGTTTAGGTCGCTCACTCCCGTTTGCAGACTTTGAAGCTCGCCGAAGGTACGGTTGATCTCCTCCAATCTGTCGTTGACGATCTTGAAGGATTGATTGAACCTCTGCTCCAGCGTGCTGCTCAACTTTTCGTCCACCGTCTCGCGCATTTTTTCAAGCTGCTTGGCGTTGTCGTTGCGCACCTCGCTTATCGTCCTCATATTCGCGTCCTTGACGTCGTTTAGAGTCCGCACCACGTCCTCCCTCAACCTCTCGAGACGCGCGTCGGTGGAAAGCATAAACCTGTCAAATCTCTCCTGCACCTGCTTTGAGTTTTCGTTTTGCGCGTTAAGCGAGCCAGCGAGCATGGAGTTGTTCATTCTCATGGAGTTGTCGATAGCTTCCTTCAGCCTATAGTTTTCCTCGCGCACGTCGTCGAGCGTGACTTCGCCGCGCCCTGCTCTTTTATACCTTAAAAGCGCGTACAGCCCGACGGCGATAGCCGCCAACCCCAAAACAATGCATATAGCAAGCATCACGTAAATTCCGGTCAAATCCATACCTACACCTTATCTTCGTATTTCTCCGCGGACTGCATTGCGAGCAGCCGCTTTTTTGCGTATTCCAGCGCTCTGTCTCTGTCGTTGAGCGCGGGATTGAGCACGGTATCCTCCCACAGACGTTTCAAAATCTCGCCGATCTGTCTGTCCTGCGCGCCGAGAGCCCCGATATCGTTGCCGTCAACCTTGAGTTGCTTTATGCAAAGCGGAGTGCCGTCCTTTTTGACCTCCTCCCACGCCTCGCGCAAGGTATTGCGCTCCGGCTTGTTTCCGTTTGAAGCCTCGCAGTCCGCGTCGCGCAAATCGCACAGCCCCTCCATTATCCCACTATGCTCCGCGGCAAATCTGCGCAGCTTATGCGGCGACATGTCTCCGCGCAGATCGGTCATGTGGTATTTTACGATATCCGTTATGCGCGACTTCTCCGCATTGGAAAACTTAAATCTGTCGAGGACGCTCCTCGCGATATCCGCGCCTATGAGCTCGTGGCCGCGCATGCTTTTACCGTCGTTTCTCGCAAGCGCGAGGGGCTTGCCCGCGTCGTGCAACAGCGCCGCCCATCTCAAATCAGGCGGAGAAAGCTCAAACGCCTTGAGCGTGTGCCCGTATACGTCGTACAAATGATATTGCTTTTTTTGCTCCACGCCCTTGAGCGCGGCTATCTCCGGCAACAGTATGTCGATAAGCCCCAGCCCGTCGAGCAGCGTCCAACCCCGCACGTGCGGAGCTACGTAGCGATCCGACTGTACAGACTGTTCCGCCGATATCGGGTCCGCGCTTTGTTTTTCGCTCGCGGGATTTTTTGCGCGCTCGTAGGATTTGAAAATTTTATTTGCTTCTTCTGCCGCGCCTATACCGTTATCTTCGTTGTTCGACGTTATCGCCGCGTTCTTTGCAGAGATATCCGAGACGAAAATTTTATTCAGCTCGTCGCGTATGCGCTCCGCCGTTATATCCTTCACACGCCAGGCGTTGCGCTTTGCCGCGCTCCAGGTCTCGGCTTCTATATCGAAGCCGAGCTCGCACGCAAACCTCACAAGGCGCAGTATGCGCAGCCCGTCCGCCCCGAACACCTTTTCGGGATCGTCCGCCGCGCTCAAAACTCTTGCTCCTATGTCCTCAACGCCGCCCAAAGGATCGACGATCTCGCCGCTTGCGATATCGAGATAAACCGCGTTACATTTGAAATCCCGCCTGCGCGCGTCCTCCTCTATGCTGTCCGTAAACCTTACGCTGTCGGGCGCATGCGCTCCGCCTGCCCTGTCATAGCTGTCTACGCGAAACGCCGTGTACTCCACGGTAAAATTTTTTGTGCTTATATGCACCGTGCCCATTCGCAGGTTTTTGTCCGAAACTGTAAAATCGCTGTTTAAAAGTATGCTTTTGACCTGTTCAACCCTCAATTTCGAGCAAACGTCAACGTCTCCGCTATCATTACCGAGCAATCCGTCGCGCACGTATCCGCCCACCGCATACAGCGTGGAATAGGGCGCGAAAAGCGAAGCAAGTCTCTTCAGTTTTACGTTGTCAACCGCCATATACCTCCGGCGAAAGCACGCATACGTCGGGCAAATGTCTCAACTTCTGATTGTAATCCAGACCGTAACCGACCACAAATTCGTTTTCTATTTCAAATCCAATATAGTCGCCCTCGAACTCAACCTTGCGGCGAGAGGGCTTGTCGAGCAACGAGCATATCTTCAGCGACTTCGGCTCGCGCGCGGCAAGCAGCTTTTTGAGATAAGACAACGTCACTCCGGTATCTATGATGTCCTCGACGATTATGATGTTTTTGCCCTTTATAGGCTCGGACAGGTCCTTGACCATCTTCACTTCGCCGCTTGTGCTGGTGCCCGCTCCGTAGCTCGATACGGCGATAAAATCGATCTCCACGTCTCCGTCTATCTCTCTTATCAGGTCGGCAAAAAACACGCAGCCGCCGCGCAGCGTACAGACCAAAGTTATGCTCTCCCCCTTAAAATCCTCTGATATCCGCTTGCCCAATTCCCTGACCCGCGCGGCTATCGTATTCTTATCGACAAGTATCTTCTTGATTTCGTTTCCGTACATCTTACTTTCTCCGTTGTTTATTATATCTCGCTCCATGCGACTTTTTCGTCGCACGGCAATTATTTTTCAAGCTTAAGCTCATATACCCGCCGCGTCGTTTCGTCGATCCTCACGTCCTCGGAAATATCCACCCCGAACACCGCCAACACTCTGTTGCCGACCGCGACCACCTTCAGCCCGTCTCTCTCCCTCAACGGATATTTTTTATCCGTGAGATAGTCCCCGAGGCTCTTTGTGCCTCCGCCGAATTTTTTGATAACGTCGCCGTCCTCGCGCGACCTTATGACCGCTTCCCGCGGTATCTTATCCGCATCCACAAACAAACGTCCTGTTGCGATATTTTTCCTCGCGTGATCCAAATCAACGGTTTTCACGCAAACGCCGGAGCCTTCAAAGACCCCCTCTTCAAACGCTCTTCTTTCAAAACGGTACGGCTGCGCGTTAAGAGCGAAAACAAGGCGATCGCCGTCCTTGTGGACGTTGAGACCGTGAGTCAGATTCAGATATTTTCCGTTTTCCCCACGCGCCAGACCGAGCGCGAGCTTAAGGTGCTTTTCCTCTATGTCCTGCCTCACTCCGAGCTCCGCCGCAGCGCGCGTTATCAATCGCTTTCCGATAGTCGTATTCGCGCAATCGGATGTTTTTATATGCACTTCGCCGTTTTTAACGGCGATTTGCGGCATTTGCTCCTCTATATAAGCGTCAGCCTCCGCGGCGTTTCGCGCAAGCCTCGCCACCTTGTCGCACAGGTCGGGAAACCTTGTTTTCAATCTTGCGATCTCGCCGCGCAAAAAATTGCGTGTGTAGCTTTCGTCGTCGTTTGTGGCGTCGTCAACGTATTGCAAACCGTTGCGCTCTATATAATCGTCGATATCGGCGCGAGTATACTCCAACAACGGACGGATGTACCTGCCGTTTACCTCTTTCATACCGGCGAGACCTCTTATCCCCGTCCCGCGCAATATGCGCATAAGCACTGTTTCCGCCTGATCGTCCGCATGATGCGCAAGCGCGATAAAATCGCATTTGCCCGCGTCGAGCAATCCGTCGAAAATGCGATAGCGCAGTATCCTCGCCGCCTGCTCCAGCGTATATCCGTTTTCCTTTGCAAACGACGGCGCGTCCACACCGTACGAGCAAAGCTCTATTCCCCACGATTTGCATAGCTCCGCAACGAATTTGCTGTCGCGCACACTCTCTTCGCCGCGTATGCCGTGCTCGACGTTTACGGCAATAACGTTCGCTCCGCTTTGCTTGAGGATATGCAAAAGCGCGACGGAATCCCGTCCGCCGCTCACCGCCGCTCCTATCCTCGACATCATCGGGTCAAAGGCAGTATCGCAAAGCAGATTTTCAAGTGAAACGCGCAATTCTTTCGACATATTCCGATTATACAGCAAAAATCGGGAAATGACAAGACGCTGCGACGCATATATGCATTTTCAGATACAGAAAACGCGCATGACCATGACCGTACAATCGTCTTCCGCGCCGTTTTGCTTCGCCTTTTTAAGCAGACCGTCCGCAAGCGTCTGCGGATTGACTGTATCCAGCGCGTCCACCGTCTCCATTACCCCTCTGCTTTCCAGCGCGTCGAAAACGCCGTCCGACATCATTATGAGCATATCGCCGTCAAACAGCTGATATCTGCTTGTCAATGGTTGCACGCCTTCCAGAGCCCCCGCGGGCGGGAGAGTGCACGACAGCACCTCCACATTGTCGCGCCTGACGATAAAGCTGCTTGCAGACCCGAGCTTTATCACGTCCAATCCTCCGCTCGAGGTGTCTATGACCGCTATATCCAAGGTGGAAAAGCTCTCCTCCATGCTCAATCTCAACAGCTTGTTGACCAGGCTCAAAATAATGCCGTTGTCAAAGCCCGCTCTGTAAAAGCCCTCTATCATATTGACGGCGTCTCTGCTTATCTTTGCCGCCTGCTCGCCGCTGCCCATGCCGTCGCATATCGCAAACAGCCTTCTGCTTCGCGAGGGACAAAGTATGCTTCTGCTGTCGCCGGATACGCTCTCCGCGTCTCTGTTTTCCTCCGCAATGCCGTACGCCACCTCGTATATGGGCGCGCTGTCGAGATAAACGAGCTTATGCGAGCCTCTGTCCTCTATCCTCGCCACCTCGAGCTTTGTCTTGAGATACCTCGACATTATGCGGGGCAACACGGCTTTTTGAGCGTCGCACGCGCGCACAAACATCGTCGCCGAGGTGTTTCCGCCCGTGCCGGAGACTATGATCTCGCTTGCGACGATGTTGTGCTTAAGCAATTCGGATTTGAGAAAATCCACCTCGTCGCCCGCAAAATTCACTTGTCTTCCGCAATCCGCAGCAAGCGAGTCAAGAACAAGGGCAATGCCCGCAAACTGCTCCGACATCATGCGTTTGCCAAGAGCCGCGCCGTCGCACGCCTCTCTCTTCTTCTTATACCCGTCGGCGGCGCTGTTGACGACCGTCGCGAGCGAATAGGTCTTGGAACACCTGCTCGTCACAAACGGCGGCATATCTACGATCGTGACCTTGCCTCTGTTGAGCGCCGCGTCCGCCATGGGCTTGAGGACGGAATAGGTGTCGTCGCCCAGCGCGGTAAAGCAGGACTCCCTGTCCGCGCATTTGCCGCAATAATTCTTGACGATATCCCGCGCAAGCCGCTCCGACGTATAGATCTCCTCGCCGTTTGTCACCGTCTCGAGGTTTTTGGACATGTCGTAAAACACGTCGCTTGCCGAATACAGCCTTGCCGCGAGTTCTCTGCCTCTGCGATTGACGATACCCGTAAACGCGCGGCGGTTGTCGCCCCTGCTCATACCCTTTAGCCGCACGAATACGGACTTGGGTATACACACGCAAGCAACGGTCCCCACTGCCGTCATCGTCAAAGTCTGCCAGCCCGAGTCGCCGAATGCGCCGAACAGCCACAGCATTGCGGTTGCCGCAATCACGGCGAGAGCGGACGCCCATTTGGTAAATGGCGAAAACGCGACCGCCGACGCGCCCATTATAGCCACCGCGGCAAGCACCCGAAGGTCCGCTCCCGAGATGGCCGCACCCAAACCTAGCAGCAACGAAACGAACAATGTCGTCTGCGACTTAAAGCATGCCGACGAAAACAAGATCGCAAACCCCGCGACCGTGAAAAACAGGCTGAATTCATACACGGTCACTCCGCGCAAAGCATAGCCCGCAACGGCTGTCAATACGCCTGCGCATATGAGTTCGTCCACCGTCGCTCTGTGCAAATAGCCGCGGACGAACACCGCATATGCCGTTATGCCGCAGCAAAACGTGAGCACGACGGCTATAAGCGCGCTGACTGCGACCGATACATAGGCTTGGTCAAACACACAACCGCAAACTATATACGGCGTCATGCCCGCGACGGCGCATATCGCCACAGCCCACAGCGGCACGTTGCGCTTGAACTTGAGATATATCGCGTACATAACGGTCAACAGCAACACCGGCGATACGGAATACAGCAGCATCCACCAATCCAACGCAAACACGCAGCATGCGAGAATATATACGGGCGCGATTATCAGTATATTCTGTCTGGCGTACACAAGACCGCAAAACAGAGCCAGCGCGAACGCAAAGCCGAACTCGCCTATGGACGCCAACAAAAACAACGCAAGGCACTCCGACACAAACCTTATCGCCGCGCCCTTTGACAGCTTCAAATCGAATGTGGGAAAGAATTTTCTCTCCGCACGCAATACACGTGTTTTCATACGAATATGATAAACCGCATATGCGTATAAAACATTTTCGTTTTTCAGGAAACTTTGTCGCAAAAGCTTTTTTGATGTCAATAAAATTCCAAACAAATCTTGCAAACTTTGTGAAAACAAAGCGCCCAAACGGTTGACAAAGCCTCGTGCAGCAACTATACTTATTTTGCTTCGATTGAGCAAGGGAAGCATTTTAAGCAGCACGCACCGTTAGCCCAACTGGATAGAGCATTCGGCTACGGACCGAAAGGTTAGGGATTCGAATTCCTTACGGTGCACCATAAAAGCAGGCGATAAGCCTGCTTTTTGCTTTGCAACGAAAGGAATTCACGACAAAATCAAATTTTGTCGGCACACATCGTGTGCGAATCCCTGCGGGTTGACGCTCCGCTTCCGTGAACAAGTTCACCCGCTCTCGCTATTACGGGCGTCCAAGGCCCCCTACGAATTCCTTACGGTGCACCATAAAAGCAGGCGATAAGCCTGCTTTTTGCTTTGAACCACTAGACATAAATTTGCTATTTTTTGTTAATCAGTTAAAAAATTTTTCATATCTCCGTATCAACATCGCAAGTTCTTCCATAGTCGTCAGCCCCTTGCCTATCGCAACCTTGAGATACCGTCCTCCAAATGCCTTGAAAATAACTTCGGGTATCGGCAATACTGCCTTAAATTCCTCATACGTGAACAATCCGTATGTCTCGATATCCTGCGCAAAAGCGTCTTCGTCTATCTTCATCTTATCGGCGTCGACATCAAAGATATTCACAAAGCTTTCCGTTGCTCCCGGCATAGACAGCATACCGTTTACGTAGTAACAAAGATGTCCGTATGTGACGGGGCTCCAAGCGGTTGTAACTTCCGATGTCAATTCAACTCCAACAAGTTGTACTTTTGTCCAATCCGTTTTGCCATTAATATCCGTGGTCTGTTTATTAAATCTATGCCCTATATACTTTGCGGCGTCCGCTCTTAAGTAAACATATTTGTTTAAGTCGCAATCCCAGAAAGCGTGTTCGGAGATAACTTTTACGGTTGTACCGTCCGCAAAATGCAGATTTATTATCTCGTATTCCTGCATGGGGTCACTGTCTATAAACAAAATAGGCGCGACGTCAAAAGTACCCGTAAACAAATTCCACACCAACAACTGCTCCTCTCCCGTCAACTGTTCTACAGGTTTTTGAGTCCCGTCTGCGAGCGTTATTAACGAGCCTTCAGCTATGCAACTATTCTCCCATTTAGCATAAAGTTTTCCGTCAGGAGCATCCTGCAGCGTTTCATATTTTGTTCCCGAAAAATCCGAATTAGTATACCAGCCTACAAATTTATCTGAATAACATAAAGGGTTTTTGACCGTATCCAAGTACGGTCTATAGGGATTCATTCTCGTAGGATTCGTATCGCTTTTTACGAATGATAAGACATAAGGATAAGGATTATAGCCGAGTTCACATCCCGTTATTACGTGGCGATTTGACTTATTCCATTCCGCAACCCAACCTGTCGGGCACTTGTCATATTCTGTATATATAGAAAGTTTGTCACAGTCGGCAAACGCATTTGCCTCGATGTTCGTTATAATTTTAGGAACATTTATTGCCGGCAATCCTGAACCTTTAAAAGCGTTCGCTCCGATACGTTTTAATGTTTTAGGCAACAAAATGCCGCTTAAGGCTTTACACCCTGCAAAAGTTGAACCTTTGATTTCTGTTATCGGGCAATCATAATCATAACTGACTGATATCAGTATTTCACAGTTTTCAAACGCGCTCGCGCCGATATATGTAACGGTTTTAGGTATTTTCACGTTCATAAGCTCTTTACAGTTATAAAAAGCCGAGTCGCCAATGAAATTTAGTTGAGATAGATTGTTAATAACAGACAAACCCAGACTCCAACAATCTTTAAATGCGCTACCGCCTATCACTTTCACAGTAGTAGGCAATTCGATGTCTTTCAATAACTTACACTCTGCAAAGGCAAAAGCATCGATATATTCTATATTGCAATTCTCTGCAAATGAAATTGATCTTAAAGAGGATCGGTGAAATACATTATTCGAAAGTCTTCTTACTTTAGGCGGTATAGCTATTTGCGACAATCTACTTCCCGCAAAAGCATAGCTCCCAATATCGCTTACATTATTGTCTTCGGCAAAATTTATGCTTTGCAAACTGCTGTCTTGAAACGCGCTCAATCCGATAGTTGTCACAGTATCCGGCAGCGTGATTGAAGCAATAGATTTTTGATTTGCAAAAGCGCTTTCGCCTATAACTTTTACTTTCTTGCCAAATAATACCGAAGGGATTTCTATATCGCCCACGAGCTGTACTTTCGCTTTGGATATCTCCGCTGCGTACTTTAAGCTATTTTCTGAAAGGACATACGCATTTGTCCTGTGTTTACACTCGCTGCACCTGGCTTCGCCGTTTTCCAACAAGGTATCATAGTGGTGAGTGTGGTTTATACGTAAAGTAACATATCCGCGACACCAAGCGGAATTCACCCATACTCTGGTATGTTGTTCAGTTTCTTCGCTCCATCCAAAGTGCACGATATATCCCATAGTGGAATGCTTTTTTTGATAACCGTACGCAACTACGGCATGTCCACGCTCCCTAGGTCCTCTTAATGATAAATACATAGGTCTTCCGGCATCGACTTCATTTTTAACGACTTGTTCGTCGACAGTCGGCACTGAACCTTTTCCCCATTCGGCTTCGACATTAAAATCAATGTCGGTACTCAACTCATTATTTCTACTATTAAGTAAATTATTGATTCCCTTTTTTACAGCAATTATATTTGTATGCTCCGGTATACTACCCAACACATGATTGAAATAAGACCCTTGGTCGTTTTCTGTAAATCCGCTAGTTCCCAAAGTTTCTCTATTCATACTATCGGGGTCCCCACAATAATTAGGATTGCATTCGGGATATTCAAGCTTATTATCTTGATAATTCCATCCGTTGAGATACTTATCGGGTATAATACGCCTATCGTTGTAATAATTATTGTAGCTCAATAGTAATTGTGTAGCAATTGCAGCACAGCTAGCGCCTGAATTGTAACCATGTCTTGGATTGCTAAAAAAGTATTCATAATTATCTATATATTTACTTCCGTTTGTGCCGGGCAAATCACCCTCTTCAAAATCATTTGTGTCTTCCGGGTAATGATTATTTTTATCAACCGCTGACAATGCTCTATATATTCCGTTTAGATAATTTTCAAGGCTTACATTCTTATTTTGACCATGGTAAAACAGATTGCGAACTTGATTTGAAAAAGCAGATATTTCATGTGATTCCAAAGTCAATATCTCACCGGTTAAAATATTTATAAATTGATTTTGACTTTTAGTATAATACTTCCCGGGACCGACATAATAACATGTCTCTTCAAAATTTTTATAAGGCAATTCTCCAACCGGAGAGTACTCCAATATTTCTAACGTATCGGCTTTGCAAACTGCATAACCTCTGTCGCAGTCAATATAAATATAATCCGGCATATTATCCAAATTATAAAGATACTCTATGGATAAAATTGTCTCATCTCCAAATAAACTATGTATAACCTCGCTTAAATCTGTTATTTCGTTTATCGCATCGGTTGCTTCTGCAACCTGCGAATTAAACACTAATGCAATGCTTAAAAAAACTAACACCGCCACAAGAAATATTTTTAAGTTTAAAATTTTTACCTTTTTCATCAAAATCTTCTCCTTTTAATCTACTTATACAAAATCAAATTCGTCTATATCTACCTTGTTCATAACCAATGCTATATATCTGATATGCGGCGAACTTGTACTGTCACTTAACGGAGGCGACAACACGTTATAATAAATGTAAAGTTTTCTGTCTTCAAACTTTAAGCGTATAAGTTTCCAATCATGCACATTTGTACAAAAGCCTTTTGCCTCCAACAAAACCGTTTGTCTGTCAAAATTTATTTCGGCAGGAAAGCTTGTAAACACTTTATCAAATTCCTCTTGCGTTTGAATGATAAAATACGCGTTGTTGTGCGCATATCTACCTGATTCAGACATATTCAAATGTTCTTTGATAACATCGACTTTTACGTATTGCTTTACACTGTCATATAAAACGGCGTTGTATTTTCTGATAGTCGCCTTATCGCACGCGACAAATGACAGCGAACACAAAAACACAACCGCGCACAATGCAAATAATAATACCTTTTTCTTTTTTGTCATATTTCATCCTCCTTTTTTTTAAAACTATGCTTTATCACTTATTCTTATATAGCTATGGATATTTTAACGTGTAAAAATGTTTGCACTTTATCATACCAGCTTTTCTATTACTTTAAAATCAAATTCGTCTATATCTACCTTGTTCATAACCAATGCTATATATCTGATATGCGGCGAACTTGTACTGTCACTTAACGGAGGCGACAACACGTTATAATAAATGTAAAGTTTTCTGTCTTCAAACTTTAAGCGTATAAGTTTCCAATCATGCACATTTGTACAAAAGCCTTTTGCCTCCAACAAAACCGTTTGTCTGTCAAAATTTATTTCGGCAGGAAAGCTTGTAAACACTTTATCAAATTCCTCTTGCGTTTGAATGATAAAATACGCGTTGTTGTGCGCATATCTACCTGATTCAGACATATTCAAATGTTCTTTGATAACATCCACTTTTACGTACTGCTTTACGTTGTCATACAAAACGGCGTTGTATTTTCTGATAGTCGCCTTATCGCATGCGACAAATGACAGCGAGCACAAAAGCACAACCGCACATAGTGCAAGCAACAATACTCTTTTCTTTTTTGTCATATCCGATCCTCCTCATTATATAATCCGTTTGTTTTCGTTTGTTTATTGCGGCATAAAGCCGCAATAACCTCTACCTCTATAAACTATTAACAATTTACAGTGCATTTTTGTCCCAAATATTGGAAATTTATTGCAATTTGCCCATTTTTCTGAAAAGCAGCAGATTGTTGACAACAAATATAAACAATGTTACAATTCAAACGAATATTATATATTTATAATATAGTATTATAAAAAACAAACGCGCACGTAATAAAAGCGCACACTTATTTGATTATATAGCAAGGAGAATTTTTGTATGGCAGACAAAGATATCAAATCCAAAACTACCGCAAAATCCGCCCCGAGCGCGGCAAAGCCGAAGTCAACGGATAAGGCCGCGGCTTCCGCCAAAGCAAAATCTACGGCAAAGCCCGCGACGGAGCCGAAAACAAAAAGCGCGGCTGATACGGAGCAAAAAACAGCTGCAAAAACGTCAGCCGCAAAGGCCGACACAAAAGAAAAGTCTTCCGCAAGCAAAACCGCAGCAAATAAACCGGCTGCTGAAAAACCGAAAACGGAAAACAAGCCCGCCGCAAAATCCGCAAACGACGCTTCAAAATCCAAAGCGACGGGAAAAGCGGAAGAGCCCGTAAAAACGGCTTCTAAAGCGACTGCGCCCGCCGCCGCGAAAATTAATGAGCAGGAAGCGGAAACAAAAAAGACAGCAAAGAAATCGGAAAACAAATCCGAAACCGTGCCTGCTGAAAGTGAGGCGAAGAAGGCGAAAGCCAAGACCGACGAAGCGACTGTAAAAGAGGACGGAAAAAAAGATAAATCGAAGTCGGATCCTGCGAAAAAAGAAAGCAAAAAATCGGCTGAACAAAATAAAAAAACAAGCAACTCCGACGACAAAACCGCTTCAAAAAAGAAAAAGAAATTGAGCGTGATAATTTCCGCTGTGGCGATTGTGTTGATGGCGGGCATCATCACGGGTATCGTCGTAGGCACAAAATCCTCCGACGGCGGACCTCAATTCGTTCCTTACGAAAAGGTCGGCGTAGGAGAGGAGCATTTGTTCCCGCAAGACCAACTCAAGACCTTTGAATACGATCTGGACAAAACCACAAACACCGCCGTGGGCTATTACGGACAACAGATAGGCACGGTTGACAGGATAATACCGCAAACCACAAGAAACGAAGGGCGCGTGGATCAGGATAAATATCCCAAATACGGCTTCACCCCCAAGGGTGTGCTCGGCACCGCTCCCGAGCAACAGGCGATCAGAGACACGCTTATCGACGAATCGAGTTATCTCACCGCGACGGGCACGAGCAACGCTGGCGGCGGCAAGTATATATGGATGGACAAGGACGGCTTCCTTTACAACGGCACAACGGCCGCGCCCGATCCCAGCCTTGATTCCTTCAATCAACACAGACGTCTTTATAAGCACACCTGCGCGGACGGTCTGTATTATGGCAATGTCTCACCCGAAGAGCCCGGCATAATTAAAACGGTCACTATGCTGCCCCGCGGCTACAACGGCTACGGCGTGACGGGCGTATACGCCCCCGCAGGCGAAGTCATAAAAATTCAGATAAGCGAAGCGGATATGAACGCCACCGGCGGCATAACAATACATATCGGTCAAGCGCTGTTCAACGGACAGGCCAACAACATCTGGACTGCCAAAAACCAAATGCAGCGCATCCCGCACGTGCTCAACACGATGTCCGTCAACAAAAATACAGCCACCCTTGAAAACGGCGTTTATACCGCATATGTCGGCTCGTTTATCGGCGGACCGCTTTATATACGCAATACCGGCGCGAAATTCACTGCGACTATCACGGGAGGCGTAGCTTATTCGCACTTCATCCTCGGATATACCTCGGAGGAGGAATTCGAACAGAATAAAAACTCATCCGCGCCCTATTTTGACCTCGAGGTGTGGAACTACGGCGTGCTTCACTCCGGCCCCAAGCATTATGCGAACAGATACTCCTACGACGATATATACAAAGCGGCGGTATTCTGGGACAAAGTCTCAAGCGTTACGACGACAGGCGCCTCTCAAGGCATAGTATTCATCTACGACGCATTCGTGGCAGCGGGCGCGGCGGTCGCATTCCCGGGCAGACGTTCCGTCAACTGTCCGGCGGATTGGATGGCGAACTCGCTCAACTACAACGGACTCGTGACGTCCGGCGGCTGGGGTAATCTGCACGAATACCATCACAATTTCCAGGGCTACGGCGTCGGTAACGGCGGCGAGGTCACTAACAACGGCATGACGCTCGTCTCATATTCGCTGTTTACAAAAATATCATCCAATCGCGGCATTCTGAATTACGGCGCGCAAAACCTCGGAGGCTGGAACAGCTATACCAGCGCGACGTGGGCGCTCGATCAAGTCTTAAAGATTGCCAAACCCGACCAAAATCCTTCAAACGGCAAGCAGGGTCTGGCGCTGTATGCCACGCTGCTTCACAACTTCGGGCAGGATTGCTATATTAAAGCAAAAACCTCCCAAAGCGGCGGTCAAATGTATCAGACATACTTCGCCGCATGGCAAAACGTGACGCACAACGACATGTCCTATTATTTCTGCGATATCCTGCAGGGTCTGGATCCCAAAAAAGCCGCCGAGCTCAACGCAAATATCGACTATCCGATGTTCGTGCCCGTTTCATCGGTCTATCAAACCGGAAGAAGCTACATGTACGACGGCGAAAAGAAATACATCACCACCATGCAGCCGTACGTCATTCCCTTCGGAAAGGAATTTACCATTGACTTAAACCCCTACACGGTGGAAGACGGAATGTATACGGGCGGCAGTATAGTGCTCCCCGACGGTTTCACTTATACCGTCAAAAAAATAACTCAACCCGCAAACGGCTCCGTCACAGCCAAAGGCGACGGTTTGTACACGTATATGCCGGACAAAAACTCGTCCGCGCTGCGTTCGGGCAAAATCATCGTCACGCTGGGCATCGAAAAGACCGATCATGCGTTTGAGGTGGAAGACGTAGACCTCGTGCTCGAATTCGAGCTGTCCCATGAAACCAATAAGGCGACGCTCGAGCGCACGACATATACCTTCGACGCCGAGCACATGTACGCGGACGCTCAAACGGCATATGAAAACGCGTATCAAGGCTTCGTAAATAAGCAGACCATAGACCACACAAATCCCACTCAAAACTGCAATACGGATATCTGGTACTATCCCGATACGCAGGCATTCCGAGACAAATATCCCAACGCGCCGGAGCATTATTTTATGCCGCAGAACAGCGTTGTGGAATTGAGCGGAAAGCTTTATGTGGAAAACGAGGGCAAATACCGTTTGTATCTGCGCGGACGCAACAACTGCGCGCTTTACTACTCGCTCGACGGCGGCGAAACGTATACCTTGGGCGCGACGATAAAGGATACGACAATAGCTGCGAACAGCGCTTACTTCCGCCCCAACGACCCCTCTACTTATGTGGATCTGGATCTGCCCGCGCATAGCTGGGTACATATCAAAGAGGTTCTTGTCAATCAAATGATAAACAGCTCTCAAACTTCGTTCATAGGAGTGGGCCTCGCGCAATGGACGACTCCCATGTTCACAATACAGGAAATCACGGACGAAGACGGCAACGTTATCGAAACGAAGTATTTCGATTATCAGGGCAACGAGGTCTCGGAGGAAGAGGCAAACAACGCGCAACTCATACCTCCCGTCGTAGACAATAATCATCAGCCCTACGTCAACGCATACAGAAGCACTTATGAATTCCCGTCCAACGCCGGATTCGAAACGGACTACTTCTATACGAGAAAATACAATTATTCGTTTACGCAAAGCGCCGCAACCCTGCCGGATATCAAAATCGTCGACAGCTCCGCGTGCTCGAAAGACTATCCTATTACCAACCTGATCGACGGCAACCCGAACACATTCTGTTCATCCAACGACGTCGTATCCGCATCCTCTCCGTGGGAAGTTACGGTCGATTTGGGCGGAGTTATCGTCGCGAGCAGGTTTGAATTGACGGGCAATATGTTCAACAACAACGCGGGCAAAAATCAAACTCCCAATTCCATCACTCTTTTTGTCGGCGAAACGCTTGAGGATTTGCAGGAGGTAACATCCTTTGACAACGGCGCCGTAAGCGGAATAAACCTTGCCTTCAACTTTGAAAAGAGAAGCTTCCGTTATTACAAGCTTGTCGTCAGAAAAACGGTCGAAGGCAGATTTATGTGCATACGCAATATCCAATTCAGCAGCATGGCGGATCGCTATACCCCCGATGACGACATGTTCGATTTCAGCGACGGATGGACAGGCGTTTCCGCGCTGTCAACGTTCGGCCACGTATATCTTGGCAAACAGAACGACACCCTGACGTTTGAGTTTACCGGCACAAATTTCGGCATTATTTCGTCCAACGAGTTCGGCAAAAACTTTGAAGTTTACATAGACGGAAAGAAAGCGGAATCCGTGGCGTTAAGCGAAAGCGCCGGATACACCGGGCTGTCATACCTATCCCAAGCTATGGACAGCGGTACTCACACGGTTACTATAAAGTGTACGGGCGAAGCAAATATAGACTCGATCGCAGTTTTTAAATGACGGTATTCAAAAATAAAGGATGCCGCATGGCGTCCTTTATTTAATACGCTCTGTTTACCGCGCGTTTCGTTTCGGCACGCCTTGCGCCCGCTTTGCATATATTATGCATGACTTTTCCGGCAAGATATTGACTAATCGGCAAATTTATGATATAAGGGTTTAAGGAGAATTATCGTGAAAACTTTACTTTGCGACATTGCGAATAACATTGCGGGAACGTCGTTTACATACAGCTCGGAGCTTATACATAACGAGTTAGTAGGCATTATCGGCGTATTGCTTTCCGTGATACTCGGCTTCGCCATAGGCTTTGAAAGGAAGCTGCGTTTTAAGGAAGCGGGCATTCGTACCCACACGATAGTATGCGTGGGCGCCGCTATTATGATGGTCGTGAGCAAATACGGCTTTGAGGGCATGACGGCGGACGCGTCGCGCGTCGCGGCGCAAATAGTATCCGGAGTCGGCTTCCTCGGCGCGGGTATCATTATGTTCCGCGGGCAAAAAATGCACGGACTCACCACCGCGGCAGGCGTATGGGCGACGGCGGGCATAGGTATGGCGGCAGGCGCGGGGCTTTATATTTTCGCAACCGTCGGCACTGTCATCATCATCGTTATCCAATGCGTATGCCACCTGAACATCCGTCTTTTCCGCACGAAGAAGTACTACAAAATAAAAATTTGCTTTATAAACACCGAAAACGAAAGCGTAAAGGTAAAAAAGCTTTTTTCCGTTGAAAACTTTAACAGTCTCACGATAGAACGCTGTAAGGATAATGAAAACGCAACGGTTTACCGCGCAATGCTCAACACCGATAAAGAGTATTCTTCGCAGGTGCTCAACGAAATCATAGCGCAAAATCCTTTCATTCTCACGGTAGAACGCTGCGACGACGTTTGATATTTATGTTGTAAAAAGCGCGTCTTGAATAAGACGCGCTTTTTTATTGCCGATAAAACGTTTATTTTATAGTCTTGTTGGCCACCTCGAGCAAGCACTTGCCGGCAAACTCCTCTATAGTCATCGTGCCGAGATCGCCCTCGCTGCGATGGCGCACGGCGACGACGTTTTGCTCCGCCTCCTTGTCGCCTATGACAAGGATATACGGCACCTTATCCAGCTGCGCTTCGCGTATCTTTTTGCCCAGCTTTTCGCTGCGCACGTCCGCCTCGGCGCGCAAGCCCATGTCGAAAAGCATTTTTGCGATCTCGCTCGCTTTATCGCAGGTCCTGTCAGTGAGCGACAGCACGCGCACCTGCTCGGGCGCGAGCCACATCGGAAAAGCGCCGTTATACTTTTCTATAAGCATGCCGAGCGTACGCTCATAGCATCCTATCGAGCTCCTGTGAATGATGAGCGGATTTGCCTTTTCGCCGTTTTCGTCGATATAGATCATATCGAAACGCTTTGCAAGAGAAAAGTCGATCTGCACGGTGAACAGCGTATCCTCCTTGCCGTGCACGTTTCTGCCCTGCACGTCAAGCTTGGGCCCGTAGAAAGCCGCCTCTCCCCACGCCTCTTCGTAAACTATGCCGAGGTCGTCGAGAATGGTCTTCATGGTGCTTTCCACTCTGTCCCACTCCGCCGCGCTTCCGACGTATTTATCTGCGTTTTTCGGATCCCAACGCGAAAATCTATACCAAATATCGCCGTCTATACCGAAAACTCCCGCGAGATATTTTATAAGGTCGACGCAGCCCTGAAACTCCTTTTCAAGCTGCGCAGGTGTACAAACGATATGACCGTCCGCAAGCGTAAACTGACGTATCCTCGTGAGTCCGTGCATTTCGCCGCTGGCTTCCTTGCGGAATTCAGTTGCGGTCTCTGCGTATCTGACGGGCAAATCGCGATAGCTCTTCAATCCGTTTTTATATATCGTGAACTGCAAGGGGCAGGTCATCGGTCTCAAGCACAGGATCTCGTCGTCGACGTCCTCTTCGCCGATATAAAACATCTTGTCCTTATAATGGTCCCAATGCCCCGACGTGATGAAGAGGTTGTTCTTTGTCATGATGGGCGTCTTTGTCAGAAGATAGCCGCGGCGCTGCTCCTCGTCCTCGACGAAGCGCTGCATGATTTGAATGACGCGCGCGCCCTTCGGCATAATCAGCGGCAAGCCCTGCCCGATATTCTCGTCCGTCATGAAAAAGCCCAGGTCTCTGCCAACCTTGTTATGGTCGCGCAGCTTCGCTTCCTCAAGCTTTTGTATATACTCCTCAAGGTCGGATTTTTTCTCGAAAGCGGTGCCGTATATGCGGGTGAGCATCTTGTTTTTCTCGCTGCCGCGCCAATACGCGCCCGTCAGAGACGTGAGCTTGAACGCCTTTATCCTGCCTGTGGACGTAAGGTGAGGTCCGCTGCACAGATCTATAAAATCACCCTGCTGATAGAATGAGATCTCTTCGCCCTCGGGGATATCGGCAAGCAGCTCCGTCTTATAGTTCTGCTTCATTTTGCGCACCGTTTTCTCCGCGTCGGCGCGGGACAGCACTATGCGCTTTATCGGCAGATTTGCCTTGATGATGCTTTTCATCTCGGCTTCGATTTTCTCGAAATCCGCCTGCGTGATGGGCGTTTTGAAATCAAAATCATAGTAAAAACCGTTTTCTACGGCGGGCCCTATGGCGTATTGCACGGTGGGATAGATATTCTTCACCGCTTGAGCGAGAATATGCGCGCATGTGTGACGGTATACCTTTTTGCCCTCTTCGCTGTCGAAGGTAAACACCTCGAAAGCGCAATCGCCGTCGATGACGGTATCCATTGAAGCGAGCTTGCCGTCAATGCTGCATACGATTGCCGCTCTTGCCAGCCCCTCGCTGATCTGCTTTGCCGCGTCGAACGCGCTGCAAGCGCCTTCAAGCGACAGTTTGTTGCCGTTTTTCAAAGTAATTTCCATAATACCTCCGCGCAATCAGCCTTACAAAGGCCGTACGCAATTTATTTTCTCTATACGAGTTATAATATTATAAATCGGCGCATATCCAAAGTCAAAGGGATTTGCGCCGATTTTGCAACCTGTCGCGTTATTTCACGATAAATTCCAGCTCGTGCGACCTGCCGGGCAGTATTTTGTATCTTTTCTTCGTGCAAGCCATCGCGGGGACGTCGCCGCCAACGCCGCGCTGCGCGCCGTCGATAAACATCTCTATGCAATCGCCGTGCTTCAGCTCGTGCGCATGCGTCGCCGCGTCAAGCGCCTCTTGAGTATAGTCGTGAGCGCTGAACTCTATCGGCTTTGAAAGCGCCTCGAAGCGCAATCCGTCATCTCCGCCCGCTACAACGTAACGCACGTCGCAGTGATTGCCGTTTTCTTGCGGCACGAGATAATCGTGCTCGAAATCCGCTATTTTGCCTTTATATACGCCCAGATCCGCCGACGCTTTTCTGTCGCAGTAATTCTCGTGCGGTCCTCTGCCGTAAAACTCTATCCCGTCATCTGCGGCAAGCCCCATTCTGAAGCCGTAGCGCGGCAAACTGAACCAATCGTTGCGCACGCGCATATAAACGCGCAGTCCGTCCTCGCCCGCCTCGTATACGGTCTTGAGAAGCGACAGCTGCGGAGAGCATGACCAATCTATTTCCACGCGCCTGTCGGCGATCACCATGTTGGACTTGACAAGCCGCGCATCGCAAACGGCAAAAAATTTCTTACCCAATACGCTCTGCGCAATTTCCGGCAGCTGCGGAGATTTGTCGTTGTCTATCCTCGCGCGCCAGAAGTTGGGGCGAAGCGGCGTCGTCAGCATTTCTCTGCCGTTTTTGACTATGGACGTGATATAGCCGCTGCTCTTGCTCACCTCGCAGATCAAGCCCGCGCATTCCATCAAAATTCTGCCGTCCTCGACGAAAACGGTCTTGCCTTGAGCCTCGGCAAAACGCCTCGGCACAAATCCCGTGAAATCGAGCTGGGCCTCGGCAATAACGTCGCCCTCTTTATAAACGCCTCCGTCCCGCTTCACATACGCCCTGCAGTTGAGCAGGAGCTCGCAGTCCTCCGTTGCCGGTATATCGAAGGGCATATCCATCTCGCCCTTTGAAAGGGGCGGAACATCGGGCAAATCGCAGACCTTTTCCGCCGCGACGTTGCCGTCGACAAGCAAGCTGAATTTAACGCCGTAATGCGACAGCGACGTAAACATAAACTCGTTTGTTACAACGATCTTACCGTCATTTCTCTCGAATTGGATCTGCTGATAAACGCGCTTGACCTCATACAGCGCGGGATTGGGGCTTCTGTCCGCGCGGACAATGCCGTTGAATGCGAACGTACCGTCGTTGGGCTTGTCCCCCCAATCGCCGCCGTAGGTGTATTCGACAGTTCCGTCCGCGGCGACGCGCTTTATCGATTGATCGGCAAAGTCCCATATGTAACCGCCGCAAAGCCTGTCGTGCGCGCGGAAATGCTTCCAATAGTCCTCGAAATTGCCGAGACTGTTGCCCATACAATGCGCGTACTCGCACTGAATATAGGGTTTATCCTTATACATTTTAGGCGTCAGCAGGTTGCCTAAAGGCGCCCACGGAGTGCCGAAACAATGCCTGTGCATTTTGTTTTCGGCGATAGATTCCATGCTTTCCTCTTTGCCGTACATTTCGCTGAAAATATCAGTGACGCGGGCATGTTTGTCCGGCTCATAGTGTATAGGACGCGTTTTATCGAGCGTAAGCGCGGCTTTTTTCATTGCCGCAAACGCCTTGCCGTTGCCGCTTTCGTTGCCCAGCGACCAGAAGAGTATGCAGGCATGGTTTCTGTAGGTCCTGACCATACTTCTCATGCGGTCGCAGCACTGCTTCGTCCAACGCTTGTTCGAGTGAGGTATACGGAAAGAGAGTCCGTGCGTTTCAAGGTTGTTTTCGCTCATGACCATAACGCCGTATTTGTCGCACAGCTTGTAAAAATCGCGGCTGTTGGGATAGTGGCTCGTCCTGATGCTGTTGACGTTGTTGCGCTTGAGAAGGATGATATCCCTTTCCGTATATTCCTTGGGAACGGCGTGGCCGAAGTCGGGATGGAACTCGTGACGGTTGACGCCGCGTATCTTCAGCTTTTTGCCGTTGAGCGCGATATACGGTTCTTTGCCGTCGATCATAGGAACGATTTCAATCTTTCTGAAACCGAAATCGAGCTCGCGCATATCGCAAAACGCTTTTTTGCCGTCCTTGACGCTCTCGAGCGTTATCTTCAACTTATATAGGTACGGATCCTCCGAGCTCCAAAGCCGAGGACTGTTTATATCCTCCGCGAGCTTCACGGGCAAGGTCTCTCCGCCGTCGGGTCCTACGAGCGTAAAATCCGCCGAAGCCACCGTCACGCCCATAGCGTCGATAAGCTCCGCCTTGAACACCGCGTCGTCGATATCCACGTCGTCCTCGAGGTATACGCTGCCGTCGACGAGCAGCTTGGCTTGCGAAAAATCCTTTGAAAACTCCGCGCGGGCATATATGTCGGCGACTCTCGTCTTGGGCAGGAAAATGAGCGTGACGTCTCTGAACAGCCCCGATATGCGCCACATATCCTGATCCTCGAGATAGCTGCCCGTCGTATAGCGATACACAACGATCTTGACCTCGTTTTCGCCGACGGTCAGATATGGCGTGACGTCGTATTCCTGATAGTCGAAGCTATCCTCGCCATAGCCGACGAAATTGCCGTTGATATAAAGCTCCGCGCCGCTGTTGGCGCAAAAGTTTATATGTATGTCGCCCTCTATCTTATCAATGACAAACCTGCGCATGTAAAGTCCGCAGGGATTTTCGTCCGCGTTTATGCGAGGCTTGCCGGTTGTGGAGATGGGCTTGGGGTATCTGATATTTGAGTATATCGGTCTGCCGTAACCCTTAAGCTGCCAATTTGACGGAACCGATATAGTATCCCAGGCTTCTGGCTCGAGGGTGAGCATAGTCGCCGATAAGAAATAGCGGAAATTCCATTCTCCGTTTAAAAGCACGATACGCTCTTTGCACTGCTCGTCAAAAGGAAAACCCGCGCCGTGCTTGTCGCACATATTGATGCTATACGCATCCGGATTGTTAAATAAATCTTTCATAGCTCTTCTTTTTATATCAAGTTATATTAAGTATATACGATAATCGCGGTTTAACCGCTTGTTTTAAACTGTTAAACGCTTTATATGCGTCAGTCCTCCGAGACAAACAATATGCCGCGGCAATTGGGGCACTCTGCGAAGTCGCCCGCGTTCCTCAATTTGGCGCAGGTGTCGTTGGGCACTTCCATATAGCAACGTCCGCAGATCTTCTTGTTGGGGTCGTACTCTACGAAGGCGGGCATCTTTTTTGTTGCGCGCAAGGACATATAGGTCTTCATGATCTGCTCGGGTATATCCGGCTTTAAAGCGTCAAGCTGTTTCTTTATCTCCGTCACGCGCGGCTGACGCTCTCCGACGAACGCGTTGTACTCCGTACGCGCCGCGTTGTACGCCTCACTCGCCTTCACGCCCTGTTCCCAAGTTTTCTTGTATGCGTCGTTGACCTGGTCTATTCTCGACGAAGCGGCGTTCGCTTCCTTTTCGAGAGCGACTATTTTCTCGGATATAGCGGTCACAAGCTTGAGATAATGCTCCGCTTCGCCGACGTCCTGCACGTCGTCGAGTATGCCGTCGAATTCGTCTATTTCCGCCTTGAGCGCGTCTATCCTCTCCTTCATGGCGGTATATCCGTTGAGCAAATCGTTCGCTTCGGTCTTAAGCTTTCCTATAGTAGCCGTCGCCCCGTCAAGCTTGCTTTTGGCAAGCGCAAACTTTTGTCTCACCTCGCTTTTTGCGACCTCCGTCTCAAGAGCGAGCAGCTCCTGATCGATTTTCTGATACTGCAAAATCTTGTCAAATTTCATATTTCCTCCAACAGCCTGAAAGGTCTGTTCTGTTTTGCTTTTTTTACTTTTAAATCTAAATTTTTAAGTTGTTCCGCAACAATGTCTTGCATGATTGTCTCGCTTGCGAAATGCGAAAACTCTATCAATGCAAAGCCGTCCTCCGCCGCGTCTATATAGTCGTGATGCTTCAAGTCTCCCGTAAGCAACGCGTCCGCGACTTCTCTTGCGCGTCCGTATTCGCTGCCGCCGCTACCGCTGACGACGTATACTTTTTCTATAACGCCGTCCTGTTTCCCCGCAAGCCTGACGCTGTCGTCGCCGAGCGCCCTCGCAACGAGCTTTGCAAATTGCGACGGGCTTTGAGGCTTCACTTTGAAAATCGCGCCCTCGCCGTCGAGCGTTATATCTTCGCCGCCGAGCATGCTTGCGAGCGTGTAATTCATGCCTTTTTCCGCCTTGTCGAGGTTTGTATGCATGGAGTATACCGCAATCCCGCTGCTGACAAGCTCCTCCACCGCGCGCCCTTTCGACATAGAAAAATCTATGCTTTTGAGCGGACGGAAAATAAACGGGTGATGCGTGACTATAAGGTTGCAGCCCTCATCCTCGGCCTGACGTACTACGTCAAGCGTCAAATCGAGCGCCGTCATGACTCCTTCGCATTCCTTCGAAGCGTCGCCGAGCATGAGCCCCACGTTGTCCCACTCCTCCGCGAGAGCCGGCGGAGCAAATTTTTCCAACACGGAAATTATCTCATTTATCTTCATCTTTTCTTCCTCTTATCCGCGACAGCGCGTACTCGAGCGACCTCACCTTTTCCGCAAGCGATTCGGAGCTTGGATTTTTTTCGAGCAGCGCCCTTTTATATTCAAGCTCGCCGCGCGCTCTGCGCGTAAATTTATCGCTTGTTTCAAAAAATTTGCCGTATAATATCTGCGCTTCGTCCAAGCTATCCTCGCCGTGCTCCGTCTTTATCAGCGTATAGCGCTTGCCCGCGCATTCCACCTCGTCGTCGACGATTATCCGATGTCCGCATCCGAGCAACGCCCTGCGCGCCTTTTCCGGATGGGTGTTGGGAGAAAGCACGAAATGCGCGAAGCTTTTGCCGTCGTCCTTGGCAGCCGTCAGTATTTCCGAAATCACGTCGCCGCCGAGGCCCGCTATGACCACGGTGTCGACCTCTCCGTCGCGAACGGGTCTCAAACCGTCGCCCAGGCGGACGTCCATCAAATGTGATACGCCGTTTTCAAAGGCGAGCTCGCGCGCTTTGCTCAAGCTGTCCGCGCTTATATCCGTCGCAACGACGTATTTCGCTCTGTCCGTACCCAACAGATAATAGCCGAGCTTACCGTGGTCGCAACCGATATCGGCCACGCTGCCGAAGTCCACAAGCGCCGCGATAGCGGACAGCCTTTGGTCAAGTCTTATAGGCATCAGTCGAAATCCTTGAGCTTCTTGAGTCTGTTCGGATGGCGCAGCTTTCGCAATGCCTTCGCCTCTATCTGGCGTATGCGCTCACGCGTGACGTTAAACTCCTTGCCGACCTCCTCCAGCGTCCTTGGATGGCTGTCGTCGAGACCGTAACGCAGACGGAGTACCTTTTCCTCTCTCGGAGTGAGAGTATTGAGCACCTGGATAAGCTGCTCCTTGAGCATATTGCTCTCGGCTACGTCGCTCGGCGACAGCGCAGTGTTATCCTCGATGAAATCCCCGAGGTGACTGTCCTCCTCCTCGCCTATAGGCGTCTCGAGCGAAACGGGGTCCTGCGCTATCTTTTGGATCTCGCGCACTCGCTCCTCGGAGCAGCCGAGATACGCCGCGATCTCCTCCGGCGTGGGTTCTCTGCCCAGCTTCTGCAAAAGCTGCCTCGTAGCGCGGACCTGCTTGTTTATCGTCTCGACCATATGCACGGGAATGCGTATCGTCCTCGCCTGATCGGCGATAGCGCGGGTGATGGCCTGCCTTATCCACCAGGTCGCGTAGGTCGAGAACTTGAAGCCCTTCGTATAGTCAAATTTCTCGACGGCCTTCATCAGACCGAGGTTGCCCTCCTGTATGAGGTCGAGAAACTGCATGCCGCGCCCGACGTATCTCTTTGCAATGGATACGACGAGGCGGAGGTTGGCTTCGCTCAACGTGTGCTTTGCTTCCTCGTCGCCCTGCTCCATGCGCTTTGCAAGCTCGATTTCCTGCTCTGCGCTCAAAAGCTGCACCTTGCCGATGTCCTTGAGATAAATCTTTACGGAGTCGTCCACGGAGCTGTCGATGATCTTATCGAGCTCTATGACTTCGTCCTCTCGGGTTTCCTCAACGTTGATATTTTCCGCCTGAAGGGCGTTAAATACCTGCTCCATGTCCTCCGCCGTAGCGTTCAAATGCTCCAGCTTCGCCATGATCTCGTCCTCGGTCACGGAACCCTTTTCCTTGCCCAAAGCGACGATTTTTTCGATTTCCAACTTCAAAAGCTGTTCTCTTTCCACTTTGCTCCTCCTGTGTGAATTAAAGCTTATCCGATAGGGATCTTGATTTCAATTTTTTTTGCAACGCGCTTATCTCGCCTATCGCGTTACGCTTTTCCTGCGCGTCGGAGAGCGCGTTATACTCCGTCTTTAGCTTCGCCAATCTTCCGCTTATATACTCGTTTGCAAGCGCAAGCACGCAATCGTTGTAGTATTCGTTTTCCTGCGCCTCCGTGGCGAACTTAAGATTGACCTGCAAAATTCTGTCCACCTCGCTATCGCCCGCGATGATGTCGAACATGCGTCCGACGTTAAACTCGCCCTTGGGCAACGTCGACGCATATTCGAAGATATCCCTGTGCACGGGGTGAGCAAACCACTCCTTCTTCAGCGCCGTCAGATCCACCGCCTTCGGGTTTTGCATGACGCGCCCTATCACAAACCGCGACGCGCGCAGACTTTTTGAATCCTTGTCGGAAACGATTTCTTTTTTCTCCTCGACAATGACGGGAGAGGAATCGAACTCGTCGTGCAAAGTCTCTACGGAAACCAGGCTCAATTTCGACACTTCTCCGAGGTAGACCTCGCGCTCCGCGCGGCTCGGCACCTCCTTGAGGACCTTAAGCGCCGCCTGCACGTACTTCGCCCTGCCGTCGACCGACCCAAGATCGTATGCGTCGGCGCACAGCTTCAGCTTGTATTCTATCACGGGCAATGCATCCCTTATATGCTTCAAAAAAGCTTCGACTCCGTCCTGCCGCACCGTCTCGTCGGGGTCTTTGCCGTCGTCGAGCGAAACCACGCGCACGTCCGCGCCGCACTTGACAAGCGGCTCTACGTTTTTTACCGTGGCTTTTCTGCCGGCGCCGTCGCCGTCGTAACAAACGTAGATTTTTGGCGCAAGCCGCTTGAGCTCTCTCGCCTGTCCTTCCGTAAGCGCCGTGCCCATACCAGCGACCGCGTTGCGAATACCCGCCGCGCCGAGAGAAATGACGTCCATATATCCCTCGACCAATATAAGCTCCGCATAAGCTTCGCCCATGCGCTTATCCTGCTTTATGTAATTAACGCCGTATATCGTCCTGCCCTTGTCGAAGAGGACGGTGTTGGTGCTGTTTTTGTATTTTGCGATATCCTTCTCGCCGTGATACACTCTGCCGCCGAAAGCCACGACCTCGTTCATGGAGTTGATGATCGGCACGATTATTCTGTTGGCAAACGCGTCGGAGGGTCTGTCGGGATTGGCGATAAGCCCGCAATCGAGCAGATCCGTCAGAGTATATTCCTTCCTGCGCAAGTATCCCACCAGACCGTCGTAATCGAGAGACAGTCCCAGCCCGTATCTGTGCGCCGTCTCGTCGTCGATACCGCGACTTTGCAAGTACTCGCGCGCGTCTTTCCCCTTGACGGGGTCGACGAGGTTATTGCGATAATACCTCGCCGCGTCGCGCATGAGCTGCTTAAGCGTCTCCTTGCGCTCCTTCTTCTGATTGTATTGAGGATCTATCTTTATCTCGGGAAGAGGAAGCCCGGCCTTTTCCGCCAGATATTTCACCGCGTCTAAAAACTCCATGGATTCCATTTCCATCACAAACTTGACGACGTCTCCGCTGACCCCGCAACCGAAGCAGTGATAAAAGCCGCTGTCCGCGTTCACGCAAAAGGACGCGGTCTTTTCATGATGAAAAGGACAACAGCCGAAATACCGTCCGCCCTTCTTCTGCAAGGGGACGTACTGCGAAATCACCTCGACAATGTCGCATTTGTATTTAAGCTCCTCCATGAAATCGGGAGTGAAACCTTGGCTCATAGACCTTTTCCTTTTGTTTTCTAATTATATATACGTTATATTATATATGATTTCCTAATTTTTTCCTGATTATTTTGAAATAAATTGAAAAATGACCGATTTTTCGGTCATTTTTTCGCTTTGCAAAGAATATACTATGCGTTTTCAACTAAACGTCTTCGCGTTCGGACGACTCCGTAACGGCCTCTTCAACCTCGTCGGACTCGTTTATCGCGTCCTGCGCGGCATTATCCGCCGCGGTCTTATCCTTACCGCCCGCTCTCGCCTGTTTTTTTGCGAGTCGCCTTTGCCTTTTAGCCTCCCGTTTTGCCGCGAGCTTGGGCAGCTTGCCCTTTTTCACCAATACGTTGACCGTGACCGAGCTGACGACCGCGCCTATAATTAGCGCTCCTAGCACGCAGCCTACGGAAATAAGTATTTTTTCCGCCTTGCCGAGCTTTGCTTCGACGACCTGCGGATGACTGTAAAACTCGATAAACTCGTCCGCGGTTAAAAAGATAGTGTCGTCAAAGACCAGCGCGTCCGATATCCGTTCGTCTTCGCGCAACAGCGACATTATCTCGCTCTCCACCCAAAGATAGGAGAACTCGTCCACCGGGCTGCCGCTCGCAACGCCCGCGGACCTGTCCGACTCCGATTTGAAATACTTGACATAGCCGTTGTCCCATATCTCCATGACCGCGTTGTAGTAATTGTATTTGCTTATGGAGTTTCCAGACACCTGCATATCCTTTTGCGCAAGAGCAAACCAATCTCTTATGAGCGCAGCGTCCGCTTTCATGTCCACGGAAAACTCTATGCGATAAAAGCGATGAACCCCGTCGTAGGTTATCTTTGCGCCGTCCGCCAGAATTTCCTCGCAAAACAGCATGTTGTTTATCTCGTGCATGTTGTCGAGATAATGCAATTCCTCTTTAAACGCCGCTTCGTCAAAAAGCCTCGGCTCCTCCGTCAACGCGAACGTCGCGTAAGGGAACGTCTTAAGCGTGCAATCGCAGTTCGGCGCGGAGCCGTTTGTGATAGAATAATAATAGTCGCCGTCGCCCGACGTATACGCGACCTTGAGAAGCCCCGCGAACAGATCTATCACGGAGTTCCAGGTAGGATCGTCCGTCTGCGCGGAGGTGGCAAGCTGATAATACCATTTGTCGCCCGATTTGAGATTGAAGCCGTGCATTATAACCTCGCCGAGCGGAATACCCGCATTGCTGTTTTGCAGCATAAGCGACAGCGGGGTTTCCTTGCGGCTTCTGTTTGCAACGCGGTACATAAGCATGACTGCGGATTTTTTGCGCTTTTCCTCGATATATGACCTTATTTCGTCGTCGGTCCAGCCCGTATAAATGCTCTCGCCTTTCGCCTGCGCAAGCTCCTCGTCCGTTAAAGGAGTCATAGCGGCTTTTATAACGTTCATGTCGTCCTGCGAAAACAGCGAATCGAAGTCGGGACGGCTGCCGCCCTTCAAAACAAGCTCTATCGTCTGCTTTGACGAATTGCACGCGACAAAGCATGCCGCGCACGACGTGCACAGACAAATCATAAGTACAAAACCGACTATTTTCTTGCGCATATTCTCTTTCGGTCGCGCGCGTCATACTGCCTCCGCGCCGTCGCATCATCGGTAACGCGCAACCGCCTTTAAGCCGAAACGGGAGTTTTATAAGCCGTTTTGCGCCAATAAAACTCCGTACGGCATATCAATTGCAATTATACTCTCAATATCTATGTAAGTCAATAACGATAATTTTAAAGCGGCAACATTAAAAGCAGTTCAGTTTTTTACGATGAAAAACGGAATCGGCGGGTCCTTTTGCCAATTATAAAAGAAGGTTGCGATCACCTGATACTTTTGATCGTCGAGAGTCTTGAGCCAGGGCAAAAGCGCGTCGTGCTCCTCATAGCCGCTGTCCTTGCCGTAGTAAAGACTGACGCACATCAGCCCGCCCTTCTTTAGCAGCTTCAGTCCCTCCTCGATCGCACGCTTTGTGCTATCGAAACGCGTATTTACGCTGTGGTCTCCGCCCGGAAGATATCCGAGGTTGAACACGACGCAATCCACGCTGTCCGCCGCCGCGTAATCTCCCATATTTTCGTGCGAAGATAGCACAAGCCTTGCGCGCAAGCCCCTTTCGGTCAAAAGAGCGCGAGTGCTTTCGATCGCCTCGCTTTGCACGTCGAATGCCGTCACGCTGCCGCTCTCGCCCGAGAGCCCGCACAAAAAAGCGGTATCGTAACCGCGTCCCGCCGTCGCGTCGATGCAAACCGCGCCCTCGCCGACATGTCTCCTTATAACTTCGTGTACCAATGTCAGTGCGTTCATGACTTGATTATACTATACTTGCGAAAATTTTTCAAACATAAAGCGCGGCTAAACAAAAATGCCGTCCCTCAAAGCGGGGCGGCATGTTCCGTCAGTAAATTATTTTTTTAGAGCTGTGCGAAGCCGCGTTCTCCAAAGCCTTCATAAGCTTGTCGTAATACGCGCCGAGATAATACTTCATATTCGGCGAAGCCGCAAGCGCTTCCGCGGCGATTTCCGGCGACAGCGAAGAATAAAACTCATACGCAATGTCGTATCGCTTTGCATAGTTGTCGTGCTTATCGCCCGTATAGCCGTATTTTTTTTCGAGCTCGGCCTGTTCCTCCTCCGCCTTGCGCTTGTTCTCCTCTCTTGTCTTCAAATACTCCTCCACGTCGGATTCTCGTTTTCTAGCGTACTCCTCGTTTTGCTTGCGCACGTTCGCGTTGTACTTTTCATATTCCAGAACGGTCTTGTCGCGTTCGGCTTTAAGCTCTTCTATGCGTTGAGTAAGCTCCGTCGCGTATTTCAGATCGAGCTCCTGCAGCGCTATGTCTCTGCCTGCCTCGAGCTCGTTTATCCTGCCGTTGATATCGTTGACGGTCGCGCCGTACGACTTCTGAAGCTCCGCTGCGCCCGCAAGCTTTGCAACGTCCAGATCCGACAGCTGCGACGTCGCTATGCTGCTGCGCGCTAGTCCTCGTTTAAGCACGTCGTTCTCCGTGCGCTTACGCAAATCGTCGTACAGCTTTTCCAACTGTCTGTAGCTGTCGTGCAAGGTCTGCCCCGCCTGCCGCTTGCTGTCGTTGAGAGCCGACGTCTGCGACGCGTACTTCTCGTTGAGAGCGTTGAGCGCCTGCATTTTCCCGTATTCGTTTTCCTGCGAAGCGCGCGCCTCTATGCTGTCGTTGCTCTCCGCGTCGTACGTCAGCTCCTTTAAGCCAAGCTCCGACGGAAACAGCTTTTCAAGGTCGACTTCTTCCTCCTTGGGCAGGCTGTCCTTATACTCCTTATCAAGTGCGGCAAGCTGTTCCAGAATGCTCTTTTCCTTTTCGAGAGCGTCGCCGACCTCCTTGCGCCTCTCCTCGTCGCGTTGCGAATCGGTTTTAAACAAGTCCTTTATTTCATCCCATAGATCCTTCGCCATATACCCCTCACTCCTTTGCCGCGCCGTTACTTTTCGCCGCCTGAAGAGCGGCGACCTTGACCTCAAGCGCCCTTATCCTCACGACAAGCTCCTCGACCGTCGCGATAGTCTCGTTTATGTTCATAAGTCCCTCCTTAAACGGAAATCGTATCCGTTTGCAAAATTACAGGCGCGATATACGCCTCCGCGGCGTCGCAGCTTATCTCCACGCCGATACGTCTGCCGCACTTTTCCACGTATACCGTTTGCAGCTGCTCGCTGCCCGACAGCTTATACTCGTATCTCTCCCCGTCCAGCTTCAAGGTCAGCTTGATAGGAGTTTTGGTGAGAACGGACGCGCTTCTCACAGTTTTGAGCGCGGGCGACGACATTGTCGAATAAGGGCTGACGTAAACCTTGCTCGTCGTCCTTTCAAGCACCTTGCCGCTCTTTGACATTTCGACTATGATCCTTGTGTTGAGTCCCTTATTCATGCTGCTGACCGAGTCGTGGTTGAGCAGTGCGAGCACTTGCGCGGTATTGTGCGCTCTCACCGTAAGCAGGCACTGCACCGATACGCCGTATAGCACGGAGATCGTGCCGTCGCTCAATCTGTATCGCACGACCGCGTTATTATTAGCCTCCGCCTCGTCGTATAAACCGCAAGCCATAAAATAATAATCGTCGAGATACGCCGCGCTTATCGAATTTGCGTTGAGCACCGGCATGAGCTCCTTTGCAATCCGCGCCACCTCATACCCGTCGAATGCATACAGTCCGTCCTCCGCATAGAAGATTATTTTATCTCCGCACACTTCAATCGAGCTTTTATATATGCGTCCAGTATCGGTAAACAGCTTTTTCATAAAAAACTCGCTTTGGTCTCCGAACGCCGTCAGACGAAAGATCCCGTATTCTCTGAATATGTACAGATAATTGAGGAAGGACACCACCTTAAGCACCTCGCCGCATTCGTCGGAGAAGTTTATATAGCCTGCTTCATCCGAGCTAACGCGCCAATTGAAAGGGTCGAAGTCGTCCGAAAACCAAAGCTGATTTTGCGACGATTTCACGCTTCCGTACACTCTTTCGTTATGCGCAGTAAACGAAGTGAAATGCGGCGCGTCCGAGCATACCAAGGCTTTCTCGTCGTTTATCACGTACATACCTTCCTGCGGCGACGACAGCAGCAGAACGTCCTGCCCCTTGTAGTTGTAATTGACGGCGCTCACTTCTCCGCTTATCGCCAAGCCTGCGATTGTGCGCCAATTCTGCTTTCTATGAACAGGCGTATAAATAAACTTATAATCCGACAGGCGTACGACTATTCTGTCGTCGGGAGTACCGTCCTCTGCAAGACGTCTGTAAAGAAAGATGTCCAAGCATCTTCTTCCTATCGGTATATAAGGATAACCGATTTCATCCAAGGTACCGTTTATACGTCCGCATGCGACGTCCATGCCGATACCTCCCGTCAAAACGCCCTTTTCAAACGCAAAATTCAACGCTTTCGTCGCATACGCCATATCCGCGACGGATTCGTCGAGGCTGTTCACAATTCCCTTAAAGCCGACGCGTATCCTCGCTTTGCCTGTCCGAGCGGCCGCTCTGCGTTTATTGCTTGCGTATCCCTCTCTCATGACTGCCACCCCCTTTGCCTGACAATAAGGCGCTTGCCCTTGTATTTCAAAAGTCCCAGCTTGCTTCTGTATGAAGAATCGAAATCCTGCGCCAGATCGAACACCTTGTTGGCAAAATAATATTCGCTCAAAATTCCGTCGCACAGCGCGCCTTGCGCAAGCCGCATGTGACTTATGCTGTCCGTCAGCGTGAAATCGTTTTCGGGCAGATAGGCGTATTCCAGCACGGCTGCTCCGCTGAAAGCCGCCGCGATACTGTCCGCATAGACCTTGAAGCGTTTTTCTTCCCCGTTTCTCTTCAGGCTTATGGGAAACAGTATCGTTTTTGACAGCGAATCCGCGCTTAAACGCCCGTCGACGAATTCCACCTCCTCCGTCTCCACAAGCGGCAGATATTCGCTTATTATTTCCCTATACACAATGTTGAGCGCCGAAAGAAGCTGCTTAAGCAAGCGAATTTCTTCATCATCGTATTCCGTTTTGATGGCAAAATTTTCCTTGCCCATTTTGATAAGGCACTCGCCCAAAACCTTCTTTACCGTCATAAAGCATTTTCCGCCTTTTCCATTATTTTTTCTCTTGCGGCTTTCTCCGCGTCGCGCCGCAAGCGCGCGTTATCGTCTTCTATACGCGCAAGCAATTTATGCGCGTATTCCGCTCTCGTGCTTGCGGCAAGCTCAACGGTGCGCGCGTCCAGCCGCGCGTAGGGCACTGCGATTTGCAGCGCCCCGTTCGCATAGATCTCGAATCTGCCCGACTTGCGATTGCGATACAGCTCGTACCTCCCGTCTATTTCCTTGAGGCGGTGCGCGATATCGAACAGATCCCCGTCGATTTTCTCAAGCCAATCCATATCAGAGCCAGGACGCCTTAAGCGACACGTCGCTCATGACGGGAGTGGTCGAAAAGCCGTATCTGTCGCCGTCGAAATACCATCCGTCAAACGTATATCCATTCTTTGTAGGCGAGACGGGCTGCACGGCATAGCCGCCGGGTCTGACAATTTGATTAGCGATCTCCGTGCCGCCCGCGCTGTCGAAGGTCACGTTATAAAACGGCTGTTTCCCCGCGACTCCGGTAAAGGTGAGCTTCGCCTGTCCCATCGTATTCGCCCTGTCCTTTGTCTACTCTTTATACTTTGCAATTCGCCCTGTCCTTTGTCTACTATTAAGGGCATAAAAAAAGGACGAGCGTACTCGTCCTCTCTCTGCTAAATTATTATTTATCGCCTTATTATTCTCTATTTTTAGTGTTATGGTGTCCAAGATGGACACAATCTTTTCTTGGACTGTAAGTTCGGGCAACGGCACGACTAGTTCAACAAAGTCCTTTTGGTAAAGGTGCGGAATCACACTTCCCTCTGTTCTCATCGTTATAAAATCCTTAAATGCTTTAGAACACAAAAAGTGATAAACATAACGTGTATTAATCTCTTGAGGGCGTTGATTTCTTATAACGAATATTCCAGAGGCGACCGTGGCACATCCGTCAAGAGATTCCACAAAGCCTATCTTTCCGATTGTTCCGTCCTTTGATATTAGGATGTCTTCGTTTTCTAGCATTATCTCTGGAGACTCTTCGTATCGCTCTCGGCTTATATATCCTGCCTTGCTCCAATCTATTCCGTCTTCGGTTAATGACTCCCCATTTATAATTCTATAATCACTTTTGGGTAGATACTCTTCTTTTTTTAGCCCTTTCCATCCGATTCGTCCTTTAATGTAAAGGTAATCGCCCAACTTAACATTATTGTATTTCATACCCTATTGCCCCCAACTTCTTCCGTATCTCTTCTTCCAATTCGTGGGACTTGGCGAACATTTGCGAAAGTTCGGTTGTCAGCCTTGTCATTTTTTCATCGAAAGGTTCATCATCTTCTTCTTGCTCTTCGATGCCAACATATCTGCCGGGCGTGAGTATGTAGTCCTGCTCCGCAATGCCTGCGGTTGTCTTTACGGCGCAAAAACCTTTTATATCTTCGAGAGTTCCATTTTGGAACGCCTCAAAGGTTTTGGCAATTTTGTCTATGTCTTCTTCCGTGAAATCACGATGCTTGCGGTCTACCATATAACCCATCTTGCGAGCATCGATGAAGACCGTCTTCCCTTTCTGCTTTTTGTTCTTACTAATAAACCAAAGGGTGACTGGTATTGTAACGCTGTAGAAGAGCTGTGTCGGCAATGCGACTATGCCCTCCACCAAATCGTCATTGATGATGTTCTTTCTTATTTCTCCCTCTCCGCTTGACTGCGAAGACAATGCCCCATTCGCTAATACGAGACCTATCTTCCCGTTTGGAGCGAGGTGGTGTATCATGTGCTGTATCCAAGCGAAGTTGGCGTTCCCTGCCGGGGGTACTCCGTATTTCCAACGCTTGTCTTCTCTCAGCTTGTCCGCTCCCCAATTCGAAAGGTTGAAAGGCGGATTAGCCATGATAAAGTCTGCCTTGAGTGCAGGGTGCAAGTCATCGAAGAAGGTATCTTGGTGATACGGTCCGAAGTTTGCATCTATTCCTCGGATCGCCATATTCATCTTTGCCATCTTCCAAGTGTCGGAGTTTGATTCTTGTCCGAACACCGAAATTCCACCACGGTTTCCGCTGTGCGCTTGGAGGAATTTGACAGATTGTACAAACATACCGCCACTTCCGCAGCAAGGGTCATAAACACGGCAATTCTCAAAAGGTTTGAGAATTTCGACTATGGTTTTTACGATGCTTGACGGTGTGTAGAATTCACCACCCTTGACTCCTTCGTATGCGGCGAACTGTGCGATGCAGTATTCATAGGTGCGTCCGAGCAAGTCTTTGCTCTCTTCAGTATCGTCCATGTTCACGTTGTTCGTGAATAAATCAACAACATCTCCCAACACTCGTTTATCAAGGTCAGGGCTCGCATAGTTCTTTGGAAGAACGTTTTTCAGCGACTTGTTCTCAGCCTCGATTGCCCTCATTGCATTATCGATTACCGTTCCTATTTCGGGCGTGTGAGCTGCGTCCGATATAACTTTCCACCGTGCCTCTTCGGGAACGAAAAACACGTTCTCCATCTCGTAGGCATCTCGGTCATTCTCAAAGCCTTCACCCTCGTCTAATAAGGCATTATACCGTTTGTCAAAAGCACACGATATGTATCGCAAGAAGATTAAACCTACGATGACCTTCCTGTATTCTGCTGCCGGGATATGCCCCCACAAAACGCAAGCGGCATCCCATATTTGTTTTTCAAATCCGATGTTAGCATTATTCTTGTCTGCCATATAAACTCCTATTATAAGCCCGTCGGCTGTCTTTTTTATTATAACATTTTTGCTGCTCTTTTGCAAGAGTTCTAGTGTCTTTGCAACTCGTTATCATTTATAACAATGCAGTTGACCTTTTTGCTGTGAACCGTGCAAGCATCAAGAGCTATTATGCCCTCGGCTCGGTATGGCGAAAAATCTTCATCCTTACCAAACTCTTCGCCTTTACCTTCAAAGTTTGCGTGTCCGTAGGATGTATGCCAATGTCCGCATACGATTGTTTTATTCGGTTCTAGGACGCCTTGGTGTGCGGCAAGCATTCCATTATACCATCTTGAGAAATACCAACCTGCTCCGTCCGAGTTGCGCCAATCTGGGTCGTATTTGTAATCGCTTGCATTACCACCGAACCCGTTGGCAACTGATGGAATCCATCCATGCACGAAGATAAGATGCTCCGTTTCATAGTAGTTTCGCATCGCAGGGAGTATTGTCTTATAGAAGTCTGTTTGTCGCATCCGTGCGGCAACTTCTTCGGGATTCATTTTCATCTTGGTCAAGGTAGTTCCCGTCAAATCTCTCACGGTGTGAACCGCTCCGTTTGAATAGTGATGGGTGTATTCTAACATCGGAGCATAAGTCGGTAGCTTTTCGATAAAGTCCACAAGCAAGTCTTCGTGGTTACCTCTTATAAGAATAACCTCATCCTTTTCAAGCAGGTCAAGCACAAATTGCTCTATTTGCCTGCTCTGCTTCCCCCTATCAAATAAGTCCCCACATATTATCAATTTGTGCGGTTCTTCATCCGTGTAATAACCTTGCTCAGTTAAGGCTCTAACCATATAATCATAGAACCCGTGAACGTCCGCTACGACATAGTATTTCATAATTTACCTATTAAACTCCATTTTGAAGACCAAGCGTCCGTCCTCTTCTATCGGTTTTACTATCAACCCTCTTTTGAGATACGTGTTAAAAAACACCTGCCGTTCCTGTTGTATCTGCTTATCTGCACCCATAATGCACGCTTCTCGGAATATGGTATCGAGCAACTCTTCCACGTCAAGAATTGCAAATGTCCCCGACTCGTTAAATTCATTTATTCTCTTCAAGAGCGAGTTCATCAGAACACTCGTTTTAAACTTTTGCACCTTGTCTTGGGCAAAATCATCCATAAAACAATGCTCTATGCCCGTTGTGTTCAACTTTTCTATAATCGCAGGCGAGGTCTTTCTGCTTTCGTTTAAGACATAAAATCTAGCTAACGGTAGGCTCGTTATAAGTCCCCAAAAGTCGGAGTCTGACGAGGCTAGAATAATCGATTCGGTATGCTCTTTGTAAAACTCTTCACATACCCCTGCGGTCATTGTAATATCGACTAACGACTTATTATCTAGGACTCGGTTTATTTCGTTATGCTTTATCGGGAGTGATATAATTTTTTCAAAAAAGTCCCAAGCCGTTGAGGTGTTGACATCATCGTATAATACTATCTGTTTAATTTTTTCAAGATTCGAGCTATCAAGGTTCAGCAGAGCTGCGGCAAAGCAGTAAGGGTCAACATTCTCGCAGTCTACGAATATTGCTATTTGGTTTGCTTTATCTACAAAGTCGTATATGCTTTCCTTTGATTGTGATTTTGCGTCTATGACATATTCGGTCGCTTTGAAAATATCTCTATTTGCTCCATAAAGTAATTTCAGGAACTTGGCATCATTGAAAAGTATGTTGCCATCCGTTTCTTTAAATTCGAGCGGCCAAGTGATATATGTCTGGTAGGGATACTGTAATCGTGTATGTAAGAATGCCCCACGAACTTCATGTATTTTTGTGATAATGCTTTTTTGTCCATCTCTAGATCGG